>CAXUNV010000419.1:0-2484 GCA_964252355.1 uncultured Chthoniobacterales bacterium
GCCGCCTGCCTTCGCCACGCCGGTCATGCTCCCAAAACTTCCTGACAGACTCTAGGAGAACGCTAACGCCCGCGCTGCGCATCTTGCGGATGTGTTCGAGCAGGCTGGCGCGCTCGCCGTCGGGTAGAGCCGCCGTCGGCTCGTCCATGATGACCAACTCGGACGAGAAGGCGAGCGCCTTCACAATTTCGATCGTGCGCTGCTTCAGGCCGCCAAGGCTCTCAATCCGGCGATCCAGGTCGCGAACTTCGCCGCCGAATTCCCGCCAAAGCTCCCGAGCGCGCGCGCGCATTTTCCGCGCATCCAGAAAGGGGCCGCCTTGGCGAAGCTCGCGTCCGAGGAAAATGTTTTCGATCGGGGTGAGGTCTGGCGCGAGGGTGCGCTCCTGGTATATGGTGCTGATCCCGAGCGCCTGGGCGCGATGGGGATCAGGGATCTGGACGGGCTGACGCTTTATCCGGATCTCGCCTTCGTCCAGCTGGTAAACACCATTGAGGAGCTTGCTCAGGGTTGATTTGCCGGCGCCGTTCTCGCCGGCGAGCGCGTGGACTTCGCCGGGCAAGATTTCGAGCCGGACACGGTCGAGGGCGGTGACGCCGGGGAACCGTTTGATGAGCCCGTCGACGGCGAGAAAGGGCGTGGAAAGCTGGGGGGAAGCGTTCACAACAATCGATTGCAACCTAGGTGAAGGAAGCCGGGCGGCAGTAATGTTTGCGCCAACATTTATGCGCGGGAAATGGAGCGTGTCAAAATTTATTTTTTGAGGACTTGGAAAATGCGGGCGGCGTGGGCCGGTCCGCCCATCCCCAAGAGGGCCCGCCCTTCCGTCCGGCGGCGCGCTTGCCCCCCAGAAAATTTCGAGTGTTTCTACCCGCCGGATTTTAACGTAAGCATTGATGCCTTGATGGAATCCGTAAGCTCCGCGTCCGACGCCCAGCCCCAGAAGGCGCCGACCATGAAGGATGTGGCGGACCGGGTCGGCTGCTCGCCGCAGACGGTGCACCGCGCGCTCTACGCGCCCAACGCGGTCACGGCCGAAACCCGGGTGAAAGTGATGCGGGTGATCAAAGAACTCGGTTACCGGCCCAACCGCTCGGCCCGGCACCTCGCCACCGCCAAATCGAGCGTGCTTGGGATCGTCTCGTTCGCGACCCAGATCTACGGTCCGGCCCACACCATCCTGAGCATCGACGAGGTCTCCAAGGAACTCGGGCTCAACATCATGCTGACCTCGATCCCGCCGTTGAAATCGGGCGTCTACGACCTGTCGGCCGAGCGGCACCGGCGCGCCGTGGCCGAGATTGCCGGGTACGCGCCGATGGGGATGATCTTGTTGTCGCCGGTCCGGCTTTACCGCGAGTTTTTCGAGGACTGGTACCACAACCTCCCCATGATCGTGGTGGGGGAGTGCGCGACGCGGGAATTCGCGTCGATTGACCACGATTACGCCAGCGCCACCCAGGCGGCGGTTCAACACTTGGTGGACCTGGGGCATCAGCGGATCGCGTGCCTGAAAGGTCCGCCGGATTGGACTCCGACCCGGTTTCGGTACCTTGGCTACGCCAACGGGTTGAAGGCGAACGGGCTGCCGCTTGGGCCGAGCTTCGAAGGGGACTGGAGTCCGCAGAGCGGCTACGAGGTCACCAAGGCGATCTATCGCCAGGGGAGGCCGGAGTTCACCGCGTTGGTGGTCCAGAACGACCTCATGGCCTTCGGGGTCCTGCGCGCGTTGCACGAGCTCGGGGTCGGGGTGCCGGCAGAGATGTCGGTGATCGGCTACGACGACATGCCGGACGCGGAGTACGCGATTCCGCCGATGACGACGTTGCGCCAGGATTACGCGGGGATCGGGCGGAGCGCGATCAACAGCCTGATGTCCGGCGTGACCCGGCGCTCGCAGCATGAGCCGGTGCTGTTGCCGTGCCCGTTGGTCGTCCGGGAAAGCTCCGGCCCGGCACCGAAACGGTCGAGGAAAGGCGGGCGGGTGAAGCGGTCTTAGGGGGGCTGACGGAGCTGCGTGATGACGGGTCAGGTAGGAAGAATGGAAGGCAACCCGAACTTCCGCCGCGATTGATCTCACGCACCTTTGGTCGCGTCGCGATGCCGCGTGCTCGACTCAGAACCCAGGGCTGACGCTGTGGGCTTAGCCCCGTCACTTCTTCGGAGCGAGATCCAGGTTCGCAGCCGCCTTGCACCGCGAGGCGGTTGCCAGAGAGAGGGCCCGGGGTTTAAACGCCGGGCTTTGCGGAAAGATGCCCTGGCCTTTGCCGCGGGACGGCGGACAACACCCGGCGCGCCCAAGCGCCAAATGCGCTGCCGCGCCACCCGCCTCGGCACCGACAGGATGCCGCACGCTGCGCCGGTCCGTGTTGACAGCTGATCACTTCCGCGCGTCCGCCCGCTCGAGTTCCGCGACGGCCCGTGGGACCCCGCGCGGGAGCCCCCCCCAACGGGTGGGAAGCTCCCGACCCGCGGCCGCTACCG
>CAXUNV010000419.1:2532-4592 GCA_964252355.1 uncultured Chthoniobacterales bacterium
CGGTCCCAAACGCCAGCGCGCCCGCGAGCGCGGGCCATTTTTCCGGCCCCGCTTCGTCGCCTTCGTGGCCTTCTGTTCAACCTCCTCGTACCTTCGTGTCCTTTGTGTCCGTCTGTTTGAAGCGCTTCCGTGACGCCTTTGCGTCGTGGCGTGACCATGCTTCCACCCTGACTTGAATACCAGCTGTATAACTGTACATATTGCTGCGTGAAGACGACCATCGACGTCCCCGATGACCTGCTCCGCGAGGCCAAGATCTTTGCGGCCCAGGAACAGACCACGCTTCGGGCACTCGTACTTCAGGGTTTAAAGCAAGTGATCGATCGCAAACCGGATTCAACCCAGCAAAAGGCAGCCCTGGCGCGCCTCCGACGCGGACTGCGTCTCGGGGGCAAGCCGCTCAGCCGATCGGCCGTGCATCGGCGTGAAAAGGTTTCTTGATACCAACATCCTCGTCTACGCCTACGACCGGGACGCCGGGCCGAAACACCAGATCGCGCAGCAGCTCGTCGAGGAAGGCTGGCAGAACCTTGGCGAGACGGCGGTGAGCGTCCAAGTCCTGCAAGAGCTTTACGTGAACTTGGTGCGGCTTGGGAGTCCTGAACGGGAAGCCGCCCAGATTGCCCGTGATTTCAAGCCGTGGCCGGTGATCGAAAACACCTTCGCGCTTCTGGACGCGGCACTCGCTGAACGACAACGGTGGCAGCTCTCGTTCTGGGATGCTTCCATCCTTGCCGCCGCTCGCGCATCCGGCGCTGAGGCGCTCTGCTCCGAGGACTTTAGCCACGGGCAGGATTATCGGGGCGTAGTCGCCACGAACCCGTTCCGATCCGCAGCCTAGCCGCGCGCGGCGGTAAACAAAAGGAAACGAAGCAAACGAAGGGAGTCGAACAGAAGGCCACCAAGGGAAGCGGGACCCGGGTTCCCGCCCCCCGCTCTTCGCGCCGTGGCGCGACCTGCGTTCCCCGTCGCCGTGCCCGCCGCGTCGCCGTGTGAAACCACGGTCGGTGGTCGGCGGTGGCGGAGCACCGCCCCCCCTCTTCGTCCCCTTCGTTGCCTTCTGTCCAACTTTCCCTCCTTTGTGGCCTTTGTGTCCTTCTGTTCAAACCTCTTCCGTGGCGCCCTTGCGTCGTGGCGTGATCATGCCTCGCGACCCGCTCGGCCATGTCAGATGAGGCACAGATCCAGAGCAGCGTCCACTTTCTTGACGTTTCATGATTTGTCATGATGAAGTGGCAAGACGGAAAGGAAGACCGCTGCCATGCCCTGGGAAAAGTTTGTCACGCAGATCGACGCCGACCTCCTGACGGCTGTCCGCGCCCTCGCAAGAGCTGAAGGGCGGCAAATCCAGGCGCTCGTCGACAAAGCGCTCGCCGACCTGATCGAAAAGCGCCGTCAAGCGCGACCGTGCCCGCACATCATGGCGGCCTACCTCGGCAGCCATGAAAAGTTCGGCGATCTCTACAAAAAGCTCGCTGAGTGACCGATTACCTGACGCGCACCGAAGCGTTCGCCATCCATGACGATCAGATCGAGCTCTACGGCGGCTCCGCAGGCGTGCGCGATTTAGGCCTTCTCGAGGCTGCCCTGTTCCGTCCGCAGACAGGTTATTATGCCGACCTGATCGAGGAGGCCGCAGCTTTCTGGGAAAGCCTCGCGCAGAACCATCCTTTCGTTGACGGTAACAAGCGCGCCGCATTTGCGTGCGCTTATACCTTTCTCGCCATCAACGGCCGCTACATCGCCGCCAATCCGCTCGCCGCGTACGATTTCATCAACGGCCGGCACGAGACTCAAGATTTCACCTTCAATAACCAGGTCCGCTGGCTGCGCCAGCACGTCGGCCTCAGCCCGTGACGACCGGCCACTTGCGCGGTGTGTTGAGCCGCTTGGCAGGGACGGCCACTTGGCCGTAAGCGTCATGCCAGGCACCGTGGGTTTACGGTGACCCGGCGTGTGCCAGAGGCGTCAGGGGCGATGGCTTCGGACGATGTCCCACGCCCCGGGGCGGGGATGGGCTCGGAGGGAAACGGCCCCGGCGGGCATCGACGGCGGCCGGG
>CAXUNV010000420.1:0-4585 GCA_964252355.1 uncultured Chthoniobacterales bacterium
CGCCCACGTCAACCTCGCAACTACCCACCCCCATGCTCACCGAATCCGCGACCCTTCTCGACCCGCTGATGCGCTCCCCCGCCCTGCACTGGATCGACGGCGAGTGGATCGACTCCGCCAAGCACACCGACAGCATCGACCCGGCAACCGGTGAAGTCCTCGGCACCTACGCGGACGGTGGACGCGAGGAGGCGGTCAAGGCGGTGGCCGCGGCCTTGCGCGCGTTCCGGAAAACCGACTGGAAGGACAACCGCCACCTGCGCTCGCGCGTGCTCAACGGGCTCGCCGACCGCTTTGAGGCGAGGCGCGCGGACCTCATTCACGTGCTCGCCACCGAGAACGGCAAGATTGTCCCGGAAGCCACCTTCGAAGTCGACATGGTGCCGTCCAAACTGCGTTACTGGGCCGCGGCGGTGTTGACCGATTACGGCCGCGCCGCCGAGGTCAAGCCGGGGCACCTTTCCTACGTGATCCGCTCGGCCGCGGGCGTCGCCGGGATCATCGCACCCTTCAACTCGCCGGTCATCCTGACGATCCGCTCGCTTGCTCCGGCGCTGGCCGCGGGCACCACGGTCGCCATCAAGCTGCCCGGCAACACCGCGCAGACCAACCGGCTTTTCAGCGAAATCATTTCTGAGGTCGCAGACTTGCCGCGCGGGGTGATCAACGTCTTCACCGAGAGCGGACCGGAAGGCTCCAAATTTTTGATCGAGTCGCCCGACGTGCCGGTCATCTCTTTCACCGGCAGCACGGCGACAGGACGCGCCATCTCCGCGGCAGGCGCGTCGCACCTCAAGAAGTTTGGTCTCGAACTGGGCGGCAAAACGCCGATGCTGGTCTTTGACGACGCCGACTTGGAGACCGCGGCGATGCGGATCGAAAAGGCGTTGACCGTGTTTGCCGGTCAGTTCTGCATGACGGTCAGCCGCGTGCTCGTGCAACGCACCGTGGCGGAACGCTTCCGCGACCTGCTTGCCCGGCGTTTGGAAAGGGTGAACGTCGGCCCGGCGAGCGATCCGGCCAGCGACATGGGGCCGGTGATCGACCGCAAGAACGCCGCGCGCATCAACAAAACCGTCGAGGAAGCCATCGCCGCGGGATGCCGAGTCGTCGTGCGCGGCGGGCCCGTCACCGAGGGTCCGTTGGCCCGGGGCGCGTTTTACCGGCCGACGCTCCTCGAGGCGACTGATCCCGAGCTGCCCATCGTGCAGGAGGAGGTGTTCGGGCCCGTGCTGGTGATGATGCAATTCGACACGGAGGCGGAAGCGATCGACCTCGCCAACCACAGCGAGTACGGCTTGGCGGCGGGCGTCTGGACCCGCGACGTGGATCGGCCTTTCCGCGTGGCGCGCGAGTTGGACGCCGGCACGGTCTGGATCAACGACTGGGCCGTGGTCTACGACGAATTCGAGGAGGGCGGCTTCCACCAGAGCGGCGTCGGCCGCATGAACGGCGCCTCGGCCATCGACGATTTTCTGCAGTACAAACACATCGCCATGAACTCGGGCACCGTTCCTCGTTCCTGACGGCTTGACCTTCGAAAACTCACGTCCGACCACGAACGCTGCCATGCCAACCAACCTACAGATCGTCCAGGAACTGCTCGCAGGGGCCACCAAGCCCGAGGTCGTCGACCGGCTCGTCGCCCCCGACGCCGTCTACGTCTCGCTCACCTTCGACAATCCGGGCCTCAAAAAGCTCATGCCTTGGGCGGGCACCCACCAAGACGGAAAAGCCGCCATCCTGAAAACGTTTCAGGATGTGAACACCTTCTGGCACATCGAAGACTTCAAGATCGACACGGCTTTCGGCGAGGGTGAAAACGTGGCCCTTTTCGGCAGCTTCACGACGCACTCGGTCGTGCTGGACAAGAAGTTCAACTCGCCCCTCGTCGTCTTCGCCAAAGTTAGAAACGGGCTCGTTACCTTCATGCAGTACATGGAGGACACCTTCGGCACCGGCTCGACGTTCCACGTCAGCGGCGTCGCCAAGTACCGAAGCAACCCCGCCGGCGGCGAGGTGGAAGTCGGGCCCACGCCGGCCTGAGCCCGGCCCCCGATCCTGAACACCGTGGTCGGAGCCGGCGGCTTGCAAACCGTCGGCGGCCGGCCGCAGCGCAAGTCCAGAAGCGGGGCGCTTGCGACGGGTCCCCGGGCCCACGCTCCCAAACCCAACCGCACCCATGTCAAGAACCTTCAGAAAAAGCACCCTTGCTTCCCTGCTACTCGCCCTCTGCCCGCTCGCCGCGTGGTCCAACCTGCCGACGCCGGGCAAGGACGGCGGACCGAGCGGCGCCCTCACCTATTCCGCCGACCCCAAAATCGCGGCCGAACAGCGCCGAGCGAAAGCCGTCGTGGAACGTTACCAGCAGGGGCTCAACGCATCCGACTTCGGCGTCATCCGCCCGCTTTTCGCGCCCGACGCCGTGGCCGAATGGAACGGGAAAAGGACGATGGTCGGCGTGGCGGCGATGGCCGGTCCTTACAAGACCCTCTTCAAAGAGGCGAAATTCACGACTGACTTTCAGTACGACGCCGTGGATCTCCACGGCGACTTGGCCATCGTCCGCACCCATCACCCGGTCGGGCAGACCGAGCTCCACTTGGCGGACGGCTCCAAGACGCTGGATTTCAACCGTGAGATCTTCGTGCTCAAACGGTCCGGCGACGGTTGGAAAATCATCCTCTACACCTTCACCACGCAGCCCAAGCAGGGCGAGCAATAACGCCCCGCCGCCCTCATCGACAACCCGAACCTGTAAGGAACCTATGGAAGGCAAAATCGCGATCGAAGAGCATTTCTCGACGGAACTGAACAACCGATACTGGGACGCGAAAGGGGAGGAGGACCGCAACGGTCACGCCTACGCCCAGGACGTGGAGCGGCGCCTGCTCGACCCGGAGGCGTGCGTCGCGGAGATGGACCGCGCCGGCATCGAGCTTTGCGTGCTCTCCCTGACCTCGCCCGGCGTGCAGTCCGTCACCGACCCGAAGCTGGCCAGTGAATTCGCGCGGGCCACGAACGACCACGCGCATTCCCTGGTGCAAAGGTATCCGGAACGTTTCGCCGCCTTCGCCGCGGTGGCGCTACAGGACCCCCAGGCGGCGGCGGACGAACTCGAACGCGCCGTGGTCGAATTGGGTCTGAAGGGTGCCTTGATCAACGGCTACTCCAACCTAGGCCCCAACGATCACATCCAGTACCTCGACGAGGAGCCGGTGCACCCCTTCTGGGAGCGCGTCGCCAAGCTGGACGTGCCGGTCTACCTCCACCCGCGCGAGCCGCTGCCAAGTCAGACGCGTTCGATCCAAGGCTACCCGGAACTCGGCGGGTCCGCGTGGGCTTTCGGTTACGAGACGGCCAGCCACGCCGTGCGCCTCATGCTCAGCGGGCTCTTCGACCGGCACCCGAACGTCCAGGTCATTCTTGGCCACCTCGGCGAAGGCTTGCCTTACCTGTTGCCGCGCCTGCAGCACCGCATGGACGAGCAGCGCGAGGGTACGAAAGGTTCCAAAGCGAAGCGGCGGTCGAGCTATTACCTGAGCAACAACTTTTGGATCACGACCAGCGGGCACTTCCACACCAAGCCGCTCCTGGAAGCGATCGAGCAGATCGGGGTCGACCGCGTCATGTTCTCGGTGGACTACCCCTACGAGCAGATGGACGTCGCGGGCCGCTGGTTCGACGACGTGCGTCTGGAGAACGCGGTGAAACTCCAGATTGGCCGTGAGAATGCCGCCCGGCTTTTCTCGCTCGACCTACCCGCCTTGCCCGAGCGCGCCGCGGCCGGCTTCGCCGCCTGACGCCCGACGCGCCATCCACCCGGCCGAAACCCTCAACCGCCAAGAATTCCCTATGCCCAACGGAAAATTGACCGCCGCTGATCGCTTCGAGATTTTCGAGCAGCTGCACCTTCACCAACACTGCATCGACAACGACGCGAGCCGCGAGTCGGCCCTGAAATACGTCGACCTCTACTGGCCGGAAGCGGCCTTCACCGTCCACGATCTGCGGGTCCAAACCTTCACGGGCCCGGACGAACTCAAAAGCCTCTACGACTATGCCCACAGCGTCTTTCCGCTCCAGAAGATGCGCCACGACGTCGGCACCTTCGTGATCGAGGGGGTCAGCGAAAACGAGGCGACGGTCGTCTGGCGGTGGATTGTCAATTGGAGGGAAGAGAAGCAGGGGGTGCTCTCCACGGGCTCTTACCGCGACCGTTTTCAAAAACGCAACGGCCAATGGAAATGCCTGGAGCGCATCTCCGACAACGATCCGAATTGGCCAAACGCCCTCTTCCAACCGTGGGTGGATCAAGCGAAAACCACTTACAAGAGCTCGTAGGGTCGTCCCCCCTCCCGAGGAGGGGTTCCGTCCGCGCGCCCGACGGGTTTACCCGGCGGCGAGGATGGTCCGTCCGTAGCGCCGAGCGCCGCGTGGATCGGGGTTGGGCAGGTCCGCGGCGCCCCGAAGCCTGGCTCCTGGCGATTCCGAGAGGCTGGTGATTTGAGGCTCTTGCTACACAGCATTATTTCCAAGCGTCCAAGTGTAACTAACCTCACGCTATTTCCACATGATGGCGCAT
>CAXUNV010000421.1:0-4573 GCA_964252355.1 uncultured Chthoniobacterales bacterium
GGTGGCGGATTACGTGCGTTCCGTTGCCAATAACGACGTCACCCGCCAAGCGCGGTTCTTTAGTGATCGCGTCAACTTCTACGGGCGGGGGTCATTAGCTCGCGACCAAGTACAAGACATTACCGAGCGTTACCACCGCGAATGGCCGCAACGCCAATGGGTGACGCAAGGCCGGGCAAAGGTGATTCCGCAACGCGGATCGAACATGTACCAGGTGATGCAGCCGTTCCATTGGTCGTTGTCGGACGGCACGCGCAGCCTCAAAGGCGACGCGACTCTCCAGGTGCTGGTGGAGAAGGAGGCCGGGTCCGAGCCTCGCATCGTGGCCGTGCGCCAGGTTAACAACGAGTAGGGCGTGGGGAGCGGTTGCGGGTTCCGGGTTCCGAGTGGTCGGGCAAGGCGAGGCACGAGACGTCGCTGGGTCGCCATCGCCAGGAGACCCCTCCAGGCTGGAGGGTGCTCTGGACCCCAAACCATGCCAAGATGCCGTCTGGGTCATGCCGCGACGGCTCAAACCGCCCGGCTGCGCCTTGTTCCGATGGCGGCCCTTTTAGCCGGCCGGGTTTTCGCCCCACCGGGTCTTCCGAGATGGCCGCTTCCGGCGTCGTTCCGCCCGGCGGCCGGTTAGGTTGACCTCGCCTTGCCCGACCATCCGGAACCCGGAACGCGGAACCCCGTTACCGCTCGTAAAGATTTGCCAATTCCCGAAGGTACGCGCTGCTCTCCGCTCGCAGCGCCGCCAGTTGCGCGTCTGTGTAGCGCCAAGTCCAATTGCCGGATGGCAGCCCCGGCGTGTTCAGGCGCGCCTCGCTGCCGAGGCTCAGCAAGTCCTGCATGGGCACCATGAAAAGCCGGGAGGCGCTTCCGTAGCCGGCCCGGATCATGTCCCACGGCACGTTGGCGCCATCCACCCGGAGATAACGCCGAAAAAAATCGCGGTGCGGCTCGGCGAGCTTCTCCCACCAGCCCCAGGCGGTGTCGTTGTCGTGGGTGCCGGGATAAAGGACCGAATTTGGGATGGCGCTGTGCGGCAGGTAATCGCTCGTGCCTTCAAACCCGAACTGCATCAGCTTCATGCCCGGGAAGCCGGCATCGGCGACCAACTTCCGGACCGCGTCCGTGATCAGGCCTAAATCTTCGGCGACCAATTTCGCCTGCGGGAACCGGTCTTTGATCGCCTGGAAGAGGCGCAAACCCGGCCCCCGCTCCCATTGGTACTCACGGGCGTTCTCGGCCTGGGCGGGTACGGAGCAGTACTCGTCGAACCCGCGGAAATGGTCGATGCGGACCACGTCGTACAGAGCGAAGCTGGCCTCCAAACGGGCGAGCCACCAAGAGAACTTCCTCGTTTCGTGCCGTTTCCAGGCGTAGAGGGGATTGCCCCAGAGTTGTCCGTTGGCCGCGAAGTAGTCCGGCGGAACCCCCGCCTGCGCCGTCGGGTTGAGGTCGGCGTCCATCTGGAACAGGTCCGGGTGAGTCCAAACGTCGGCGCTGTCGAGGGCAACGAAGATGGGGATGTCGCCAAAAATCGAGATGCCTTGACGATTGGCGTACGCCTTCAAGGAGTACCACTGCTTAAAAAATTGGTACTGGTAGAAGATTTGGGCCTCGTACTCCTCACCGAGGTCCGCCTTGCGGAGCAGCCGCTTCGAGGTTTCGTAACGCTTCATCTCCGGCGACCATTCCAACCAGGAACGTCCGCCAAACCTCGCTTTAGTCGCCATGAACCGGGCAAACGGTTCCAACCAGGCACGGTTGGCCTGCAGGAATGCTTTCAGGTCGGCTTGGTCGCGGGCACCGGCGCTTTTCCGGAAATTGGCGTGCGCACGGCGCAACACTGGCAAGCGCTGAATCCACTGTGCCCCGTAGTCAACGGCACGGTCCGGTAGCCCGGCCAAAACATCGAGGTCGTCTGACGCCAGCCAACCCTCGGCGACAAGCGTTTCCAAGTCGATGAGGTACGGGTTCCCCGCAAACGCCGAAAAGCATTGGTACGGTGAATCGCCGTGTCCGGTCGGCCCAAGCGGGCAGACTTGCCAGTATCTGAACCCGCTCCCGGCGAGGAAGTCGACGAACTCGCGCGCGTGACGCCCAAGCGTGCCGATCCCGGTCGGACCGGGCAAGGAGGTGGGATGGAGCAGCACGCCGGCGGCTCGCGACGTCAGCCAGTGAAAAAGTGGGGCTTCCATGAAAGCAAAGGGCAACCACGAACGAGTCGGGTTGCCCTTGCAGGGGAAGGTCGACAAGACCTGCCTACCTACGCTTCGTCAAAACTCAGGGTGTCGATCAGAAACTTCTCGTACTTTTCCCGGTGCTGGTCCGTCCATTCCTTACGCGCATCTTCCCAGGAGAGGCGCCGGCCTTTTTCTCCTTCGATCCACTTGTACTTCCGAATCTCTTCCTTGATCAGGTAACTGATCCGGTAGAACGGATCCGACAACATCATCGGCGGAACCTGCACATATTGCTCGCTCTCCAGGATCTGTCGCATGCTTCAGCGGATCACGTTTTCAGTTTCCGTGTCAAAAAGCATCGCCTTATCCATGTTCACGTGCACCGTGAGCGGTTGACCCATCTGGAAGAGGTGTTCGCCGTGGATGCGGGAGATGAGATTGCCGGTGCCTGCCTTCAAGTAGACCAGGGACTCAGAACCCATCGGTTCGGCGATGTCCACGGTGGACTGGAGCGGCACGGTGTCGCCGGCCTCGGCTGCCTCGGTGATGTGTTCCGGACGCACGCCGAACACCACGTTCTTGCCCACGTAGCGCGCGCCGAATTTGGCGGGATTGCCCTTGAGCGGGATGGTCAGCGCGTTGCGCTCGCTAGTTTCCACAAAGGTGAGCCCCTCCGGCCGTTGTTCGATCGTCCCTTTCAGGAGGTTCATCGGCGGCGAGCCGATGAAGCCGGCCACAAAGAGGTTGTCCGGCTGCCGGTAGAGCGTGAGCGGGTCGGCAACCTGCATGATAAGCCCGTCGCGCATCACGCAGATCCGGTCGCCCATGGTCATCGCCTCGACTTGGTCGTGCGTGACGTAGATCATGGTGGACCCGAGTTGCCCGTGTAGCCGAGAGATCTCCGAACGCATCTGCACGCGCATCTTGGCGTCGAGGTTGGACAACGGTTCGTCAAACAGGAAGACTTGCGGGTTGCGCACGATGGCGCGGCCCAAGGCGACGCGTTGGCGCTGGCCGCCGGAGAGCGCCTGCGGTTTGCGTTCGAGCATTTTGTCCAACCCGAGCGCCTTGGAAGTGCGACCGACGGTTTCGGAGATGAAATCCTTTTTCTTCTTCGCCAGCTGCAACCCGAACGCCATGTTGTTGTAAATGGTCATGTGCGGGTAGAGCGCGTAGTTTTGGAACACCATCGCGATGCCGCGATCCTTCGGTTCCAAGTCGTTGACCACGCGACCGCCGATGTTGATCGTGCCCGAGCTGATCTTTTCCAGGCCCGCCACCATGCGTAGCGTGGTGGTTTTTCCGCAGCCAGAAGGCCCCACCAACACCATGAACTCGCCGTTCTGGATGTGCAGGTTGATCTTCTTGACCGCCGTGAAGGTTGGCCGTCCGCGGTCGTCCACGTACGTTTTCACCAAATCTTTGATGTCTACGGCTGCTTCGCTCATGACTCGTTTGTTCTGGGGTTGGTTATTCTTTGATGCCGCCGGAGGTCAGGCCTCCGATGACGAACCTCTGGCACAGCATGAAAATTACCGTAATTGGGACGCCACTCAAGACCGCAAGCGCGGCAAAACGCCCCCAGAGCTTTTCCTGCTCCGACAAGAAGGAGTTGGCACCCACCGCCAACGTCCAATTGTTGGCGTTCTGTAGCACCACGGACGCGACTGGGTATTCAGACATGTACCCGATGAACGACAGGATGAAGACCACGGCGAAGATTGGCAAGGAGATCGGCAAAAGAATCCGGACAAACGTCTGCCATGGGCTCGCCCCATCGATCCGGGCGCTTTCCTCCATGCTCGCCGGGATGGCGTTGAAATAGCCTTTGATCATCCAGATGTAGGAGGCGATGCCGCCGAGGTAAACCATCACCAAGCCCGCGTGCGTGTTCAGGCCAAGCCAAGGCACGTACCTGCCCGTGAAGTCGAGGATCACGTAGAAGGCGACCAAAGCCAGCACCATCGGAAACATCTGCAGGATGAGCAGCCCGCCCAGCATCGGCGCGCGGAACGGGAAGCGCAGCCGGGCAAACGCGTACGCGGCCGTCCCGGAGAGGCAGATAATGCCGAACGAGGCGGCAAAGGAGACCTTGATGGAATTCCAAAGCCAGAGCAGGGGGGGCACGCTCGGTTGCACCACGCGCACCTCGCCGGTGGCTGGATTGACGACTTCCTGATACGGGATCCCCAGCACGAACTTCCAATGCTCGAGCGACACTTGGTCCGGCAACAGGCGGCTGGGTGCGAGGTTTCCCTGCCGGAACGAGGCGGCGATGACCATCAGGAACGGCACCAGCACGGCGGCGGTGAAGAGGCTAAGGACGGCGTGGGCCAGCGCCTTCCGGAAGAGTAGCCGCCCCGCGGCCGGCGTCTTGCCCCGACCACGCAGCCCCGGCT
>CAXUNV010000422.1:0-4564 GCA_964252355.1 uncultured Chthoniobacterales bacterium
GGCGGGGGGCCGCGGCGGCGGGCACGCCGAGGGTCTGGACGGTGCGGAACCCGCCGCGCACGAGCGCGTTGCTAAGGTCCGTGCCGCCGGTGAAATCGTCCGCGATGCAGCCGAGGTGGAGCAAGGGCTGTTTCTGGTTTCTAGTTTCTGGTTTAACCGAGGGGGCGGCCAACGTCTAGGAACATGGTAGGGCAAGGCGCGTCATGCGACCCGCGCCGCGATGCGGGCAGGGGACGCCGCCGGGCCGCGTTCCGCGTGGAGCCGGAGCTCGCGGGTGAGCCGGTGGGGCGAAAACCCGGCCCGCCCGAAACGGCGGCCTTCGGGGTGGACGGTCGCGGGGCGGTTTGAGCCGGCGGGCCCGACCCTGACGGCCGGCTTCACCCCCGTTCGGACCCGGCGGCGGGTAAAGTCGACCTCGTCTTGCCCTGCCATAGCTTCACGAAGCGGTCCCCGCCTTTCCCAACCGGAAACCAGAAACACGCAACCCCTCCGTTAACTCCTTCCGGTTCCCCTCCGGTTCATCAATGAATCCAAGGCCACGGCGGCAACCAGCACCGACCCGAGCACGATCCCCTGCCACTCGGAGGAGAGCCGCGCGATGATGAGCACGTTCTTCATGAGCGCCATGAAGAAAACCCCAATCATCGCGCCCCAGATCGTGCCGCGTCCGCCGGAAAGACTCGCCCCACCCAAGATCACGGCCGTGATCGCCTGGAGGTCCGCACCGACCCCGACCGTGGAACTTGCCGTGGCGATGCGGGACGCGTAGAGGATGCCCGCAACCCCCGCCAGCACCCCCATGATGGTGAAGCTCAACACCTGCAGGCGTTCGACGTTCAAGCCGGAGAGCTGTGCCGCTTTGGCGTTGCTGCCCAGGTAATAAAATTGGCGGAAGAACCGGGTCTGCGACATCGCGAAATGGGCGGCCACCGCCAGGGCGGCCAAGATCCAGACGGGCATCTGAATGCCCAATAACTCCGCTTGACCGACGGCCGCAAATGACGCGGGCAGATAAACGATGCCGGGGCCGCCGATGAGCAGGGCGATCCCTTGGAACACGCCCATGGTGCCAAGGGTGGTGATCAGGGCGTTCACCCGAACTTTGGCGACGATGATTCCGTTAAGCAAGCCGCCCAAGGCGGCCAGGAGCAGGCCGGTGACCACCGCGGCCGGCACCGGCCAACCCCACCGCTTCATCAACGCGCCGGTGATCACCCCGATCATGGAAGCCATCGCGCCCACCGAAAGATCAAAATTGCCGCCGACCAGCATCAGGGTCATGCCGACGGCGGCGGGGTCGACCAGTTCGTCGGGCGTGACGACGCAAGGTCCGAGCGGGCAGAACGTGTCAAAGTTCTTACCCAACGTGATCTGGTTATCTTTAAACTGGACGTCCCGTGCCGAGACGTCGTGCAGCAGGGTGTAACCGAAGACGTGCGCGAGGGCGTCCGCTTCCGCCATCCCTTCCGTCCGCGCGCCAATGACGACCGCGAACTCAATTTCGTAGTCGACCTGTTGGGAACGGCGCGGAAGCCGGATCGCTTCGCCGGGGCCGATGACGGTCGACGGCATCTTGGCAAAAAAGAAAGGCTCGGAGGGGAGCGTCGCCGACGGGTTCTCCTCCAAATGGCTCCGGTAATTGATCCCGGAGCAGAGGATCTTGCCGGGCCGAGGCACGGGCGCGCGCAGCACGGCCCCTTTGGTCGCAAAGAAGCGTTTGGCAGGCGCCTCGGCCAGCAGCGCCCGGGCGCGCGCCAAGGCCGGAGGACCGGCCGCGATGAACTCTTTTGGATCGGCCGGCAGGCGCCCGTCGGCTTCAGAGAGGTCGAGCAGCGCGTCGCCTGCGGCGTTGGCCACGGCGACCCGCACTTCACCGGCCGATTCAATCGTGTAAAAGCGCATGGCCGGTCCGGGTTACGGGAGGACGAAAATGCCTTTGTGCACCTTCTGCGGGTGGGCGGTCAGCTCCGCAAAGGTGGCGGGCGCTTCCCAGAGTGGAAATTCGGTCGCGATCGTGGGGTACCGGACTCTGCCGGAGGCCAGCAGCGCCAGGGCTTCGGGGAAACAGCCGACCTGGGTGCGCGAACCGAGGATGGTCATCTCGCGCCGGGTGAGATCCAAACCGGGGAAAGGGACCGGCACGCCCGCCGCGACGAGGCCGACGATGACGATCCGGCCGCCCGCGGCCACGAGTTCGGCGGTGGAGGCCATCACCTGCGGACTGCCGGTGGCTTCAATGACGACGGGCGCCCCTTCACCGTTCGTCTCGGCTTTTATCTGTTCGAGGAGGGTCGAACCTGCCGGCAGCGGGCGTGCGCCGAGCCGCGCGGCGACCTCCAGGCGTTCGGCGGACACATCGCAGACCCAGGGACGCGCTCCGCGCGCCAGGGCGACCTCGACCAGGGCCAGCCCGATCGGGCCCGCCCCCAGGATCAGGCAAAACTCCGCAGCCTGGAGTTCGGCGCGACGGCACGCCTGCAAGCCGACCGTCAGCGGTTCGGCAAACGCCGCCCGGTTCGGCGGCAACCCGGCCGGCACCCGGTGCAGTTGGCTGGCCGGAGCCAACACGCGTTCCGCAAACCCGCCGGCCCGGTGCACCCCGATGATTTGGAGATTGACGCAGCAGTTGGTCTTGCCGACGCGGCACGGGTAACAACGTCCGCAGGCCAGGAACGGGTCTACCACCACGAGGTCGCCAGGGGCGAAGCCGTCGGCGTCGGGCCCGAGCGCGCCCACTTCGCCGCAGAGTTACTCGCCGCCTACGTTCGGCTATATGCCGTACGGGTTTTTGCCCTGCTCAATGTAGAGATCTCCGGCGCAGATGCCCGCAGTCCGGCTGGCCACCCAGGCTTCGCCAGGACCGGGTCGTGGCTCCGGCAAATCCCGGAGCTGCATCGATCGGGTGCTCTCGAAGACAGCGGCGCGCATGGGGTGGGGTGAGTTAAGGCGGGGCGGTCAGGCGACCGTGAAGCTGTCGCCGGGCTTCAACACCACTGACGTGGGCACCGTTTCGCCGGCGGCTTTGGCCGCCCGGAGGTGTCCTTCAAATTCCGCCACCTCGGGGCATTGCGGGTTGATGAAGTGACACGGCAACACCGTCTCCAACCCAAGCCAGCGCGCCGCCAAAGCCGCCTCGCGCGGGCTCATCTCGGCGGTGAGCATCCGGCCGGGCATCGGGTAGCGGCCCAGGATTTCGAGTGGGTTGGCGATGCCGAGGCACCCGACCGTGGGCCGGTAGAGTTCCGCCTGCAGCTTCAGATCGGAAAAGATGGCCGTGTCTCCGTAATGGTAGAACCGCACCCCGGGATCGACGTCGACGATGAACGCCATGGGCACTCCGCTAGCGAACTGACCGTTCGGCAACGCGATTTGGGACCAGTGGTGACACTCGACCGGTTGCACCGCCACGCCCGCCACTTCGACGGCGATGCCCCACGTCGTGGCGCGTACTTGCTCCGCGGGCACGCCCATTTGCGTTAGGTAAGCCTTCACTTCGCCGCCGCAGACGACGGGTGCGCCCGTCCGTTTGGCGATCGCCGCCGTGTCGCCGAGGTGATCAGGCGCGGCGTGGGTGACCAAGATCAGGTCCACCCGTGCTAAATCCGTCGAACGGACCGGGCTGCCCGGGTTGTCGTCCAAAAAAGGGTCCAGCAAGATGCGTTGGCCGTTGCGCCGGACCAATTCGTACGCGGCCACCCCGAAAAACCGGATCTCGGTGCAGCTGTTCATGCCACGGGCCGACCGTTCGTTTCCATGGCTTTGACCAGCGCTATCACCGTCGCGTTGTGCGGCGTGGGTATGCCTCGCCGGGCGCCGGCGGCCACGATCGCGCCGTTGATCACGTCGATTTCCGTGCGTGAGCCGCGTTCGACGTCTTGGAGCATCGAACCCTTGGTGTTGGGCGCCAGTCGCCCGAGCAGACCGGTGATCGCTTCCCAACGCTCCGCTAAATCCAGCGGAATGCCTTCGGCCCGGGCCACGTCGACGGTCTCGACCAAAAGCGCGCGCATCAAGCCGGCCATCTCCGGGGTGGCCAGCAGCTGATCGGCCGTCACCCGCGTCACGGCCGAGGTGGGCAGGGTGGCGACGTTCAACGCCAGTTTTTTCCAGATCTGGGGAAAGACGGCGTCGACCGCTTCGACGTCAAAACCCGCTTGGGCAAACGCCGCGGCCACCCGACGCAGTCGCGGCGACACCCCGCCGCGAAATTCGCCCATGAAGGTCTGGCCGGCGCCGGCCTGCAACGCCAGCCCTGGCTCAAGGGTTGTCGCGCTGTAGTAGCTCACGCCCAGCAGGAGCCGCTCCGGGCCAAGCGCCTGCGCGATCCGGTTGCCGTTGCCCCAACCGTTCTGGAGGGAGAGCACCGGCGTGTCTGGACCGCGCAGCGGGGCGATGCCCGCGACCGCCGCCGCCGTGTGGTAGCACTTGACGAAAACGATCACCAGATCAGCCGCGGGGTGCGCCGCGGGGTCGGTGGCGGCGCGCGCCGGAAACGTTTCCGTCGAGCCGTCGTTCAGTTGGAGGCGAACGCCGTGCGCGGTGATCGCGTCGACGCCGGCGGCCG
>CAXUNV010000423.1:0-1080 GCA_964252355.1 uncultured Chthoniobacterales bacterium
AAGCCTGCCCACCCGAGGCGGGGCGGGGCCGCCGGAAGGGTACGGTGGTCAGTCAGGTGCGCAGTTGCACAGTCCAACGGCCCGGACCCCGGGCGGCGTTCACCTCGTTCTCCAGTTCGTAACGGTCGCCGCGGTAGAAGAGCGTCTGGTACCAGACCGGCCGGTCGGTCTCGGTGAGGCCGACGCCGGTCACGGCCAGGACCGCCGCACCGGCCACCAACCGGAACCGGCGTGCCTCGTCGGGCGTCAGGTTTTTGGCGTAGATTTTGTGCCGTTCCCCGGTGAGGTAAACACCGTGGTTTTCCTCTAGGTAATGGTAGAACGACCCCTGCAGATCCCGCGTGGTGAGGCCGGGCACCACGTCCGCCGGCACCCAACGGTGCTCTAAAATGACCGGTTCGCGGTCCGCCAAACGCAGGCGTTCGAAATAGTGCACCGCCGCACGGCCATCCAGACCGAGCGCGTCCCGCACGTCGTCGGGCAACGCCCTTGCGCGCCCTTTGCGGAGGCAGATCACCTCGGTTTCGGGGTTTTTGCCGACGGCGCGGGCTCGGTCGGTGAAGCTCTCCATCTGTCGCAGCGAGGCGTGCAGCCCGCGGTTGGGGGCGACGAACGTGCCGATCCCCGGGCGTAGCAGCAGCATGCCTTCGGCGACGAGGTTGGAGATCACCTTGTTGGCGGTGGCCCGGCTCACCTTGAAGCGTTTGGCCAGATCGCGTTCTGACGGAAACGGCTCGCCGGTCCGGAGCGCGCCGTTGGCGATCTCGGCGCGGCACGCCCGGGCGAGTTGCCGGTGCACCGGGTCAGTGACGA
Source organism: uncultured Chthoniobacterales bacterium (assembly GCA_964252355.1). Taxonomy (GTDB): domain Bacteria; phylum Verrucomicrobiota; class Verrucomicrobiia; order Chthoniobacterales; family JAFAMB01; genus CAXUNV01. Next base: position 814 of record CAXUNV010000423.1, read on the forward strand.
TTTCGGCGGAAGGTGGGGCGGGGCGCATGGACGAACCCAGGGGGGTGTCTAGTGGACTAGCCACCGCTCTAACGCTTTTGCCGCAGGGACGTCAACGGAGAAAACGCCGGGAGGTCGAACAGAAGGCCACGAAGGACGCAAAGGATGGGAGACCGGCTTGGGACGCACTGACGTCGGACAGGCAAGCCCCGCTCACCACGCTTGTCCGCCGCCCCCCCGCGGGGCCCGGGGGGAGGGCCCCCGGGAGCCGCGGGCGGGGGGGGGGGG
>CAXUNV010000423.1:1090-4549 GCA_964252355.1 uncultured Chthoniobacterales bacterium
CCGGGAGCTTAGCCCAGGGTTCACCCTGGGAACGGCGATGAGGAAGGTTGGAGCCCTGAAAGGGCGATGGAGATCGTGCCAGAACCGACCCGGCTGCCCCCAGAAAAAGAGGCGCTTCTTACGCCCTTTCAGGGCTGCCTCATTTCGTTGCCTTACCCAGGGTGAACCCTGGGCTGGGCTCCCGGGCCCCTGCGGGGCGAGAGAATCGACTCTACCCAAGGCAAACCCCAGCCCCCCTTCGTGTCTTTGGTGGCCTTCTGTTCAAACCTCCGCCGGGAGACCGCGCCCTTTCACCTCCGCCCGGTGCGCCTTGCCCACAGAGGCCAATTCGCCCAGCCTTTCCGGGCCGTCCGGGAACCAATCCAAGAGTTGGCGTTTGGCGAGGTTTACGTGCAGGACTTCGTCGGCCCAATCGTAGTCTTGGAAGGTGGTCATCAACGGGTGGCGCGCCGCGTCGCGGCAGAATTCCCACTCGCCCCGTTTCCCAACGGGGTACTTCATCTGACCGCCTTCGATCTCCAGGCCCAGGGTGGCGTACTGCTCCAGGGCGGGCGCCTCCATGCAGTAAACGCTTTCGTACTCGCGCATCGGCACCGCGCGCAGGTCGCCGAACGTCGACTCGATGGCGGCCTCGCCCATCAACGAGTGCCGGACTTCGTCCCAGAGGTGGCGCGACAGATCCAGGTAAAATTCCCAGGGCATGTCCGGGGTCTCACACAGCACGACGCCCAAACCTTCCGCCACGGTGATCTCGGAGAAGCGGATCCCCATCATGTAACGGAGGTGCGCGGGCGCACTTTCCATCGGCGGCTTCACATAATCCCAGACGCGCGGCAAAGCCCCGTCGCGGCCGGGGGTGCGCGTGACCGCGAACTTTTCCCGCGACCGGTCCGGTGTGGGCGGGTGATCTGGACGCGGACCGGTGCCGTCCCAACCGCCCGCCGCGGCCAAGTACGGCTCCCGGCGGCTAGCCACGTCGGGAACGGCGCGGCCCTCTGCGGCGGCAGCGGCGCCGAGGGCGTCGACCGACGCGCGCAGGGCCGGCTCGAGCGCGTCCAGGATCTCCAGGGTCGGTGCGTCGGCCACCGGGTTGGTCTTTTCTCGATAATCCCGGTACGCCGCAGCTAAACCGGCGTGGAGCCAGAGGGCGGTGGCGAGCACCTCAAGGTCGTCCCTGGCCGGCATGGCTTCGTCCAGCAACCGCGTCAACTCCCCGTCCGGAGACGCTTCCAACCGAACCTTGGGCGTGCGCAATTCGCGCAAGCGCCGCCGCAGGGCATCGGCGCGGCCGGCCGCGGCATGTCCGAGCCGGCCCAGGTAGACTTTCAGGTCGCGGTCGCGCACGCCGACCAAGTGCGCCGCACAAAAGAACAAAAGGCGCTTTTCGACGTAAGCAAACCGGAGGAGGCGGCGCGCGGCTTCCGGCACGCTGAAGCCGGGTTTTTGGGCGTCGCCCAACGCGGCAAAGCGGAGGGTTTTCATAAGGGTTTTGGCGGGCGGTGGATCCGCTCAGGTGAAGAGCCGAGGGGACCGGCCGCCGCGGCCTGCACGGGATCAAACCTGGGCGGCGCCGCACCCTTGAGCAAACGGAATGGACAGCCTGAGGCGTAAACCGATATGATTCTTTTCGTGGGACGACGGCCGGAAGCGGAGTGCGCGCGCGTCTTGGAACGGCTCCGGGTGATGGCGGCAGAGGGCATCCGTCAGCCTGGCCAGCGGTTCCTGTCGAACCGGTACGTCGCGGGCCGGTTCGGCGTCAGCTACCAGACCGCGCACCGGCTCCTGAAGCGGCTGGAGGCCGAAGGCGCGCTCACCCGGCGCACGGGTTCGGGCACGTTCGTGGCCGGCGAGAAGCGCGGGCTGACCCAGGCCTGCTTGATGTTTGCCCGGCGCGCGACGAGGGCCGGGAGTTTTGGGGCGTTTTTGCTGGCGCACCTGGAGGCAGCCTTCACCACGGCGGCGATCCCCTACGCCGTGAGATTCGGACCCGACGCCACCGTTGCCCTGGATGCCTACCCGTTGTTTTGGGAACTGCCCACACTCGCGGCGGCTTGGGCCCGGCAGCACCGCTTCTGCTTGGTGCTGCACGACCGCCCTCCGCCTGGTTTGGCCAGCCTCTGGGCCGACGCGCTTTCCGTCGACGATTATGGCGGCGGAATGGCCGCCGCAGAAATCCTGGGACGCCAGCGTCCGCAGAGGCCCGCCGTGGTCACGGGACCGGCGCGGGACCGGCGGAGCCAACTGCGGGTGCAGGGGTTTCTCGAAGGGTTCCCATGCGCCGAAACGATCGCGGTGAACACGTGGTTCTTGAAGCCAGCCTCTCGCTTCCTGCGCGGCGCGGAAGCGTTGCGGCGTTGCGACGCGCTCTTCTGCTGCAGCGACCGGCTGGCCGAGGCGGCGCTCGCCGTCTTCCGTGCCCGGCGCCAGACGCCGCCACCGCTCGTCGGTTTCGACAATGCGCCGATCGCCGAAACCCTCAGCCTAACTACTGTCGGCATCCCGTGGGCCGAAGTGGCGCGACACGCCGTCGAGATTACCCGGCGCCGCTTGGCCGGCGGGGACCGCCGGGCCGCCGCCGTGGTGCTCCCGGCCGAGCCGGAATTTCGGTAGGTAGGGCAAGGCGCCTGACGAGACGCCGGAGCCCGCACGGGGGTGGCTTTGACCTCGCGGATGACCCGGTGGGGCGAAAACCCAACCGGCAAACCGCGGTTGCCACCGGCACGGACGGCCGCCGGTTGGTTTGAGCCGGCCGCCCCACCAGTCGAGCCAGAGATTGGGAACAAATGCCAAGTGACCTCCCAGTGGCGGGTGAAAGCGCCGGCTCAAACCGCCCCGCAGACGCCTTCCGACAGTCCCTGCCATCCTGAGCGGGCCAGGTTTTCGCCCCACCGGGTCTTCACGCAAGGTTGCCCCAAGGTCGTAGAGGCCGCGGCGGCCGAAGATAAAAAGCTGTTGGCAGGCAGAACGCCTATACCAGGCCGACCGGCGCCCGGCCGGCGTTTAACCTCGCGCGGCTGCCACCCGCATCGGCGAGAGCTCATAACGCATCAGCCCGGACCGGACCGATGGGTCGCCTTCGACGAGTCTTCGGCCTGCAGCTTCGTCAGCCACCTCCAAGACTGCCAACCCAAACGGTCCCTCTTCGGCCAACACGGGCCCGAAAAGGACGACGCTACCCGTCGCAAACGCTTGGTGCAGGTAGCGCGCGTGCTCCTCCATCACCCGTGCTTCCTCGCCGGTCATGTCCTGAGGAAACGTCGGCCTCGGCGGAAGAAGCCTCAGGCAGAAATGCTGCGCGCTCACGCTGGCAAATACACGGCAAAGATGCCCTCCAGCAACGGGTTTTCCCATCGTTGACCCGAGCGCAACGAGGCGTGGCAAACATCCCCGCTCGCGTCGGAACGGAAAAGTAGCCAAACCCGCAGGCGCGACGCCTACCTCACGTCGACCGACGGTCAC
>CAXUNV010000424.1:0-4540 GCA_964252355.1 uncultured Chthoniobacterales bacterium
CATTATCCACAATGGCAGTTTACCGAGAACGGGGCGCTGCGGCCGGGTATCAAGGAGGTATTACAAACTTTTCGAAGTGCCGACGAGTGGCGCGTCATGGATTACTTTCTTTCCCCACGACGCCAATTAGATAACCAGACGCCACTGGCCCTGCTGCGCGCGGGCGAGGTGGGCCGAGTAACCGAGCACGCTCGCGCCCATGCCGAGGAAAACACCTGGTAAACTCGCCCTACCGCCGCCACAGGCGGAATTCGACGGGCTGCCGTTGCGGCGTTTCACTCGGGTAATCAACGGAGTCCTTCTCCGGCTGCACTCATCCAATCGCGCGACCGGTAGGCCCTGGGACCCGTTGCACTTCAGCGTGCGGGGTGCCTCACGTTTCGACCCTTCGGACGGCGTCGGCACCTTATATGTGGCACAAACGCTTCCCGGGTCTTTGCTGGAGGTGTTCGACGACCGTTGGGGAGCCGTCAACAGCCCGGGACGGCGTCTGACGACCGCCCAGCTTCGGGAATGGTGGGTCAGCGCCGTCCGCTTGCCGACAGTTGAACTGTTCGACGCGACCGGCGGCAACCTTTCAAAGATCGGCGCCGACGCGCAGCTCGTCACGGGCGGTCACGCAGTGGCCCGCACGTGGGCGCTGCGGATGATGCGCCACCCGCACCGAATTGGGGGCATTCTTTACGCCTCTCGGCACGATCTGAAACGGCAAAACGTTGCCTTGTTCCGGCGCGAGGGGCTTTTTCCCGAACGTCACGATCCGCACCTCACTCCAATCAGCGTCACCGCCCGCAACCGGTTCGACACAGCCGATCCTGGACTGGAGTACGGCCCGGCCATCCCACTCGTGGGGCACCCACGGCTGTTGAGCGTTTTGAAGCGGCTGGAAGTCGCCATCTTGCCTTGAGAGCGGGACTGGCTGAGCCGAAGGGACTGTTTTGACCGTGCTTCGCCCTGCACTTCATCATGTCCGAAGTCCTTAGCCCCACGAACCCACCCTACCGTTCAAGCCGGCTCTTCTTCCAAGGTCTGCGATGGGACTCAATCAAAGCTGCGCTCGAGGCGCTGCGAATGGCTGCTGGGTTTGGCGGCCTGCTCATGTTTGGGCTCCATTGTTTGGAAATTCGTCGGTTACCCGAAACCAAGCTCACCGACTTGGTCGTGATCTTCGCCCTTTCTTTCCTCTTCGTGGTCGCGTCGCTGGTCATACTCGTTGGGTCAGGGGTCGGTACCGCATTATTTCTCACCGCGCTTTTCGGCCTCCGCCGATCTCCGGCAGCGAGTGCTGCAGCAACTCCTCTACTCAGGAGGTACGTCGTAAGCCTCACGATGACGCTTCTTCAGACGATCGCCGTGGCTTTCTCATTGTTTTACGTGCCAACTGCTTTTGCCGGAACAATGGCCATTCTTCTGTCCGCTGTCATCGGATTGACGCTGGGTCTTGGGTCGCGGGAGACGTGGACCCTCGCCCCAAGGCTCCGGGCGAATGCTGATGGCCGTCTGCGTTGGGAGTTCTGGTTGCAAATTGTTGCCGGAATTATGGTCTGGACGACGGTCTCGACTGTTCTACTTTATACACCGGCTGACCTTGCCCTCTCGAACGACGATCAGGCTCAGCGAATCCTGCTTCCAGGACTCGGTCTCTGTTTTATTCTCTTCTTGAACGTCTCGGTCGAACGCTGGACTTACGAGCCGACCATGACCTCGGGGCTTCAATTGGCCGCCGTTCTGCTGGTCGTGTCCGTGATCTTCGTCGCCTTCACGACGCACCGAATGGCCTACCGTGCGTTCGCCCTTGGTTATATCCCTTGCGAGCCGGCCGGCGTCTTTGTCGCACGCACCGCAGCCGAGGACGCAGAGAGTCTCGACCCTTTGCCCGTCCAAGAGTCATCCGGCGAGTGGCTGCGATTGAACGGTCGGTGTGAAATCCTCTCGAGGATTGGCGACAAGTGGGTCGTGGAGGTACAAAGCGAGGGTAAGCCGCCGCAGCGATTTGTGATCCCGCGGGACCAGATTAGGTACCACGAGCGCCAGGACGTTTTCACCCGGCTTTTGCGGAACTTTTGATCTGGCGGTTTGGTCGTTTTGCTTGCGTCCTGCGCCCCCAATCCAGCTTTATCGAACGGCAGAGACGGTCTGCGGGTCCGCAACCCGATGTCGCCCGTCCCCATGAACACCACCCGCGGCTTGGCCATGGCGCAAGAGTGCCGCAATCCTGGCAACTTGCGCAATGGCTCACCGGCGTCGAAACCGAACCTCGGTCCGCAATTGCTCCACCTCTTCCAACAACCCCAAAATTAGTTTTAGTCCCGCCAAGTTGACCCGGTATTGCCGGCGCAGGTCTTCGATCCGGCGCAGCCGCTGCAGCGCGTCGTCGTCGAAATGCGGCGACCCCTCCCGCACCGACCGGATCAGCCGATGCCGTGAATACAGCAGGATTGTCCGGCGCGGCACCGAGGTAATTTCGGCGGTCCGCTCCAGGGTGTACGACGTTTCCGTCGCTGCCGGTACCGAGGGTCCGGTAGAGGGTGACGGTGCGCCGGCGGGGTGTTGGGACATAGGGTTGCCTGCTATGTTCGGGGGATTATAGAACACTTGGTTGGTGCGATCCGACGACGGGAGCTAATCGCGCTCGCGGGGATGAAACGCCGAAATCTGACGTAACCGCTCCCAGAGCTCGCGCTCCTCCGGCGTCACCCGGTCCGGCACGCGCACCTCCACCACTAAGTAGAGGTCACCCCGGGTCCCTTCCTTGCCGGCCGGCAAACCGCGTCCGCGCAACCGGATTTTGGCGCCTGCGTTGACGCCCGCGGGAATTTTTCCCGTCATGGCGCCATCTAAAGTCGGGACCGTCACGTTCGCTCCCAGGACTGCCTCCCAGGGCGCCACCGCCAAATCCAAGTAAAGGTCCGCCCCGTCCACGCGGAAATCCGGATGCGCCGCAAACCTGACCCGAAGGTAGAGGTCGCCTGGCGGTGCGTCGCCGAGCGGTTTGCCGCCCTGGCCCGGCACCCGGATGTTTTTGCCTTCCTGCACGCCCGGCGGGATCCGTACCTTGAAGGTTTCCGTCTCGGCCTCGCCGGTGGCCGGATCGACCCGCTGCAGTGAGATCGTCCGCATCGACCCGTGCATCACCTCGTCCAACGTGACGGAAATGGCACCCTCCACGTCCGCCCCCCGCAGGCTTACGGGTTCACCCGCACCCGCTCCGGCCCGACGCCGGAACTCGTTCGCGCCGGTCCGAAACCGCGCGCGGCCGCCGAAGAACTGCTCGAAAAAGTCGCTGTATCCCGTGCCGCCAAACCGGAATTCCTCGCCGTCGAAGTCGAACGGCGCCCCACCCGCCCCGCTTGGGGCGCCTTGGGCTGCGGCGCCGGGATACCCCTCGGTCTGCGCGTTCCAATTCGGCCCGAGTTCGTCGTATTTCTTCCGGTTGGCCGGGTCGCCGAGCACCTCGTAAGCCTCGTTGATCTCTTTGAACTTTTCTTCGGCGCCCGCTTTGTCCGCACCCTGGGCGACGTCCGGATGATATTTCCGCGCCAGCTTCCGAAAAGCCTTCTTGATGTCGTCTTCCGAGGCGTCGCGAGACACCCCTAAGACCGAGTAATAATCCTGAAACTGCGCCGGCATGATCAAACCCCGACCCGACGGGGACCGTTTACGTTGCGCGCAGTCGCGCCCCTTTGCCAGGAATTGTTCTCAGGGCAGAGAAGAGGCCTGCGTCGTCGCCTTTAACCGCCCGCCGCCTTACAAACCAGAGACACGAGACTGCCCTCCTCGGTTTGCCCCCTCTCACGCGTTGGACGCCAGGGCGTCGTTTCGGGTCGCCCAAATCGTCTCGATGATGTCGTGCAACACTTTCACCGGCGGTTGGGTCGCATCCACGTGCGTGACTCGACCGTCGTAAAACTCGAGCACCGGTTTAGTTTCGCGATCATAGGTCGCCAAGCGCTCCAAGATCACTTTCTCGCTGGCATCATCAAGCCGGTTATCCTTGAGCGCCCGCTTCCGCAGCCGCCTCACCAACTCGCCTCGGTCTGGGCACGACAGATGGAAAACCTGTTGCACATCGATCATGCCTTCCATGAGCCGGGCTTGGCTCTCGTTGCGCGGAATCCCGTCCAAGACCAGGGCGTCGATGTCCGGCTTGAACAGGTGGGTGCCCACCTGCGCGTCGATCGACGTCCGCCAGAGTTCCACCGTGAGGTCGTCTGGGACGAGCTGGCCTCGGCTGGAATACTCGATGAACCGTTGCCCGAGCGGACTGCGCGTGTCCAACGACCGGAAGACTTCGCCGCACGCAAAATGGAAAAAGCGCGGCACGTTTCCCAAGACCTTGCCTTGCGTGCCTTTGCCGCTGCCAGGCGCTCCCATGATCAGATAAGCAACGTACTTTGTCATAAGGGGGGGGAACGGACATTTTGCGAGATGGCCAAGCCGTCGCAAGGATTTTTTGGTAGGGCAAGGCGAGTCTAACTTTACCCGCCGCCGGCCCTCCCGGGTTTGCGATTGGCCTTTTGCGATTCGCGCAGCGCCGTGA
>CAXUNV010000425.1:0-2227 GCA_964252355.1 uncultured Chthoniobacterales bacterium
ACGCTGCCGGACAGGCGACGCGGTGGGGCGAAAACCCGGCCGGCTGAAGAGGGTCGCCATCGTGGTAAAAGTCCGCCGGGCGGTTTGAGCCGGCTCGAACAGTCCGGCCAGCACCTCTCTGGCCAGTGGCTTGCGGGGGTCTCCTGGCTCTTTTGGATCCGGCTTGGCGGGTAAGGCGGCCGGCTCAAACCGCCCCGCGGCCCTCTCTCGGCGTGGACGTCACCCTGAGCGGGCCGGGTTTTCGCCCCACCGGGTCGCTGGTGGTGGCGGCACGTCGGCGCTACGTCGCTCACGCGGGACGGCCCGACGTGGGCAACTCCACACTGAAGGTGGCCCCCCGCCCGATGCCGGCACTTTCGGCCAGCAATCGGCCGCCGTGCGCTGACACGATGGCGTGCGCGATCGTCAAGCCGAGCCCGAGTCCGCCGAAGCGCACGGTGTCGGATTCGCCTTGTTCGAAAGGTTTGTAGAGGCGGGGAAGCAGCTCCGGGGCGATGCCCGCGCCGGTGTCCGCGATCTGCACGCGGACGCACCCGGGACGGGGGTTGTCCGAATGGACGGTCACCGCGCCGCCGACGGGGGTGAATTTGGCGGCGTTCTTCAGCAGGTTCCAAAAGACCTGTTGCAGCCGGGCCGCGTCGGCTTGCACCCGCGCATCGCGCGCCCCCAACACCACCGAGAGGCGCAGCGATTTGCCTTTCAGTTCCGTTTCGCAGGTCTCCAGGGCCCGCCCCACGCAGAGGTGAAGCTCGGACGGGGCCGGACGCAGGTCCAGTTTGCCGTGGATGATCCGCGAGACGTCGAGGAGGTCTTCGATGAGGCGCGCCTCGATGTCGACGTTGCGCTCAATCATGGCCAAAGCGCGGCGTCCAGACGGGGTGAGGGACGGTTCGGCGGCCAACAGGTCGACGCTCATGAAGACGGGCGACAGCGGCGTGCGCAACTCGTGGGACAAGGCGGCCAGGAACCGGTCTTTCGCGCGGCTCACGGTCTCGGCCTCACGCCGCGCCGCCTGCTCGACCGCGAGCACGGTGGCGCGCTCGTCTTCGAGCGCTTTGCGCGCGGAGAGGTCGCAACAGATCTTGGCGAAACCGAGCAGCGTGTCCCCGTCGGCCCCGGCCCGCAGCGGCACCATCACCTCGTTGACCCAGAAGCGCTCGCCGCCTTTGCGCACCCGCCAGCCCTCGTCTGCGGACCGGCCCGTCGTCAACGCCTTCGCCATCTCTCGTTCGGGCAACCCGTCTGCCAAGGCCTCCGCCGGGTAAAACATCGAGAAGTGCCGGCCGAGGACTTCGGTTTCCGAATAACCGGACATCCGCGCCGCGCCGCGGTTCCAACTGGTCACGCGGCCGCGCTCGTCCAACGACACGATGGCGTAATCCTCGATCGACTCGACGACGAGGCGGAAGCGTTCCTCCACTTCCCGCCGAGCCGCCTCCGCGAAGGCGCGCTCGACCGCCCCCCAGGTCCGCTCCGCCGTCTCCTCCACCAACGCCACCTCGTCGTTGGTCCAATCGCGCGTCGTGGCCTGCTGCACGGAGAAGGTGACGGCCAAGCGGCCCCGTTTGATCAACGGCACCACGACCTCCGCTTGGATCTGCGCCGAGTCGTACGCGGCCCGCACCGTGGGCCCCGCCATGCGTTCATCGCGCGACGCATCCCGGATCACGAGCGTCCGCCCAGCCCGTAGGTCGGCCGCGACGTCCGCGCCGAAGTCGTGCAGACGCCAGCGCCCGGCCACGCTGGCCACGTCCGCATGGTAATCGCGTTCGATGACCAGAAAATCCGTGTCCGGCTCGAACTCGGCGTAGAACACCCGGCTCGCCCCCAAGTGCTTCCCCAGCACGCGCGCGGCGGCGGCCTGGATGTCCATCGGGTCCGCCAACGGGCGGAGCGCGTCGTTGAGCACCGTCAGGAAGGCCGCGCGGCGTTCGCTGGCGCGCAGTTCTTCTTCCGCCCGTTTACGGGCCGTGACCTCGAGTGAGACGCCGTGCCAACTTCGGACCTCGCCGGCTTCGTCGCGGCTAAGCTCGCCGCGGGAATAGAGCCAGTGTTCGGAACCGTCTGGGTGAACCACCCGGTACTCGAGTTCCAGGCCGGACCCTTGGACGAGCGCGCCAAGCACCGCGGCGCCAACCGCGGCGCGGTCTTCCGGCAAAATCGCCCCTTCCCACTGCGCCCGAGTGACGGTCACCTGCGCCGCCGGCAACCCAATGAGCTCGGCCAT
>CAXUNV010000425.1:2306-4525 GCA_964252355.1 uncultured Chthoniobacterales bacterium
AGCGGTAAGATTCTTGGCTCCTGCGCAGGGCCACTTCGCCCTCCTGCCAGACTTTTTCGGCCGCCCCGCGGTCCGCCGCGTGGCGCAGCAGGACCGTCAAGCCGCCCCCGTCGTCCGGGTAGATGCTGACGCTGATCGGTCGGTGCAGCGCCGGCGAAACCGTTTCGTAATGGGCCGGGAGCCTCGTCGTCATCGCGTCGAAATGCCGGCGTTGAGATTCGCTCCCAACCGTTTCCGGGAACTCGGTCCAGTAGTGCCGGCCCAGCAATGCGTCGCGTCGGCGTCCCCAGGCCTCTTCCGCCCGGGAATTTAGGTAGGTAAAGCGCCACTCCCGGTCCACGCAGTAGACGACGTCCGACACGCCCTCGAGCACCTGCAAGAGCTGGTTTCGGCCGAAGCCATGCCAAACCGCGCCCTCTTGGACGGGTCGCGTCAGCAGGTCAGTCGAAAACGGCACGGCGTCACCGTACTTACCACCAAAGATCATGCCCTTTTATATCAATTGGCGTTATGCGCGCCAACCAGAAATCCCAAAGGTATTCGGTCGAGGATACTTCTTTCGGGTGCCCTTTAACTCGCCCACTGGGCTCCGGCCTGCAGCGCCGCCAAGCCGGGGTGCTGCCCTTTGCGCTCGCCCGTGATCGCAAACACCTCCATCCGCAGGCCGCCGGCGAGCCCGACCCGCATGAGGCCGTAAGTGGCGCGGACCTCCTTTTCGATGGCGGCGTAAACCGGGATGAACCCGAGCCCTTCGGCCGCCAAATCCTTCATGAGGGCAGCATCGACGACCTCGGCCACGACGCGCGGTCGGACGCCATGCGCGTCGAACCATTCCTCCAGTTGCCGCCGGAGCGGCATTTCGGCGACGGGCAGGATGGCTGGCTCGCCGTGCAAGGAGGCCGGGAAACGCCGGCGCAACCGCCGCGCCAGGGCCGGGGCCGCGCAAAGGCTGACGCCCGAGGACATCACGCGGTGGTTGAACGCCTTCACGCGCAAGGCGCTGGTGGCAGGCTCGTCGGCGATCACCACGTCGAGCCGGTGGCTGGCGAGCGCCAGCGCCAACTCTTCCAAAGATCCTTCGCGACACGCCACGTGCACCGGCGTGGGCATCCGGAACACCGGCAGCAGCTGTTGGCGCACCAGGATCTTGGGCACGGAGTCGGCGATGCCGACGTTGAAGCGCAACGCGCGTTGGCCAGCCCGCCGTTGGGTGGCGGAAACCAACTCTTGGCCGAGGTCAAAGATCTCCTCGGCGTAACCCGCGACCATTTGGCCGGTCTCGGTCAGGACCAGGCGCCGGGTGGTGCGGTTGAAGAGCGGCGCGCCCAACGCCTCTTCCAAAAGCTTCGGTTGGGCGCTGAGGCTTGGTTGCCAGACGTGCAGCACCTCGCTGGCCCGGCGGAGGCTGCCCTCCCGCGCGATGGTCCAGAAATACCGGAGGTGGTGGAAGTTCAGGTCGCGCGCATTCATAGGAAATTCCTAACAATACGTTCGACTCTTAGTATTAGCGAATACCAGGGAGGGCGCTACGCTCACCGGTGCCGGCCAACCGGCATGGAGAAACACACACACAATCGGTATGAACGCATTGGCACTTTTCCTCTTCCTGGGCACCATGGCCTTGTCGCTCTGGGCCTCCCTCCGCGTCCGGGCGGTCTTTCGCCGGCACAGCGCCTACCGGGCCGCGTGCGGCCTCACCGGCGCGCAGGCTGCGGCGGCGATCTTACAGCGCGCAGGCATTGGAGACGTCGAACTCCTGGCGGCGGAAGGTCACCTCGTCGACCACTACGATCCCCTGCACAAACGGCTCGTGCTCTCCGCCGAGAACTTCTACGGCGCGTCGCCCGCCGCCCTGGGCGTGGCCGCGCACGAGTGCGGCCACGCCATCCAGCACCGGCGCGCGTACGCGCCGCTGCATTGGCGCATGGCGGCGGTCGGCGTCACCAACGTCGCGAGCCAGCTGGTCATGTGGCTACCGCTCCTCGGCATGTTCACCGGCCTGCTCCAGACGGGCACCGGCTTGGTGCTGATGGCGATCGGCTGGGGCGTGATCATGACCTTCAACCTGATCACCTTGCCGGTGGAGTTCGACGCGTCGGCCCGGGCGCAGGCGGCGTTGCGCGACCTCGGCCTGATTTCCTCGGGCGATGACGCGCGCGCGGTGAACGCCACGCTGCGGGCGGCGGCTTGGACCTACGTCGCGGCCTTCATCACTTCCC
>CAXUNV010000426.1:0-4517 GCA_964252355.1 uncultured Chthoniobacterales bacterium
ATGAAAAATTCGCTGACGTTCTCGGCCGTCGACAAGCGGATCAATCGTCCGGTCGCATCGCCGCCCGGCAAGGCTTGCACCCGCGCCTGTTGCAGCATCGTGAAGGCGCGTTCAAGGCTGGTTTGGGGCAGCAACGACGGCAACCCCCGCACCATCACGTCGGTGACGGCGGTGGTGGGCCCGGCTTGACGCAGACCGACCAGCAAGTCGTGCTTCGTCAACAGCCCGGCCATGCCACCGTTGTCGTCCAACACCGGAAACTCGCGCTGCGACGTGCCAAGCAGTGAGTCGACGGCCTGTTCCAACGTCGAGTGATGGTTCAACGTGTCGAACCGGGTCACCATCGCGCTCGAGACCGGGAAACCGGCGCTCGCAAACCGCATCTGCACCAGAGCCGCCTCGTTTTCGGCCCCCATGTAGATGAAGACCGCGATCAGCACCAGCAGCAGGTTGCCGTGGAACGCCGCGTAGATGCCCAAGGCGAAGGCCAGGCCTTGACCAACGCTCGCGGCCACGCGGGTCGCCCTCCCGTATTCCATGCGCGTGGCCAGCAGCGCCCGGAGCACCCGACCGCCGTCCAGGGGGAACGCCGGGATCAGGTTGAAAAGCAGCATCGCGACGTTCGTGTACAACAGGAGGTAAAGGACGTTGGGGCGTTGCGGGTGCGACCAGGTGTCCGCGCTCAAACCGCCCGTGGTCAGCAGCACCAAGAACAACGCGGCCGCGATGACGACGTTGACCAACGGTCCGGCCAATGCGACCACGAGTTCTTGGAGCGGTTTGTCCGGCATCCGTTCCATGCGGGCCACGCCCCCGATCGGCAGTAGGCTGATGTCCGCGGTGCGGATCCCGTAAGCTTTGGCGGCGATGGCGTGCCCAAACTCGTGGAGCAGCACGCACAAGAAGACCAGCACCGTGGCGAGCACCGCCGAGAACGCGCCGCGGGTGCCGGCATGCACGCCGTAAGCGTAGGCGATGTAGGCCAGCAGCAAGAGAAAGGTGGCGTGAACGCGGACATCAATCCCGGCGATGCGGATGATGCGGAATGACCATCTCATGGATGCAGGGGGGAAAGGTTTAGGTCCAAGCGTAGCCGCGCCCGGCGTGCTCAACTCACGAAAGCTTCGCCGGTCGCCGCCTCAGCGGCCTTCCAACCCGGCGCGCGCTTTTGCGCGGTCGGGGTTCCATGCTAGCTTCCGGGTCCTTGGGATGAACTACAAAGAGACGCTCAACCTGCCCAAAACCGACTTCCCGATGAAGGCCAATCTCACGGTCCGGGAACCGGAGATTTTGGCGCGCTGGGAGCGCGAGGGCATCTACCGCCGTCTGCAGGCGGCGCGGGCAGGCGCCCCCCTGTTCGTGTTGCACGACGGCCCGCCGTTCGCCAACGGCGACGTCCATATGGGTACCGCGCTGAACAAGGTGCTCAAGGATTTCATCGTCAAAAGCAAGGCGATGGCGGGTTTTCACGCGCCGTACGTGCCGGGTTGGGACTGCCACGGCCTGCCCATCGAGTACAAAGTCGTCAAGGAAAGCCGGGAGTTGTCGCCCCTGGAAGTGCGGCGACGCTCGGAACAGTACGCGCGCCGGTACGTGGACGTGCAACGTCGGGAGTTCCGCCGCCTGGGCATCCTGGGTGATTGGGACCGGCCTTACCTGACGTTGGACCGGGCCTACGAAGCCGAAATCGTGCGCGCCTTCGCCGGCTTGGTCCGGCAAGGGCTGGTTTACCAAAGCAAAAAACCGGTCTTTTGGAGCACGGGGGCGCAGACCGCCCTGGCCGAATTCGAGGTGGAATACCGGGAACGCGAGGATCCCGCGATCTACGTCGCGTTCCCCGTCACCTCCGGCGCGGTGCCCGCCGGGACCGAAGTCGTGATCTGGACGACGACGCCCTGGACCTTGCCGGCCAACCAAGCCATCGCCGTTCACCCGGCGGTTGCCTACGAAGTCCGGGAGTTTACCCACCGCGATCACCCCGGGTCACGCCGCTTCCTCCTTGCCTCCAAACTTGTCCGGGCGTTTGCCGAGGAGACCGGCTGGCAGGGAGCCGCCGAGCCGGACGCGAGCTGGCTGGGGAGCGAACTGGAGGGCACGCGTTGCCAGCATCCCTTTCTCGACCGCCAATCGCCGGTGTTGCCGGGCGAATTCGTCACGACGGAGACCGGGACCGGTTGCGTGCACATCGCCCCCGGGCATGGCGAGGACGACTACCTGCTGGGTCTGAAACACGATCTACCGGTGTTTGCACCGGTGGATGACGAAGGCCGCTACACCCCGGACGTGGGCGTGCCCGCCTGGGTCGGCCACTACGTGTTCGACGCTAACGCGGAGGTCGTAACGCTTCTGCGCGAAGTGGGTAAATTGGTCGGGCAACGGACCTACCAGCATGCCTACCCGCATTGCTGGCGCTCCAAGACGCCGATCGTCTTCCGGGCCGTCGAACAATTTTTCATCCGCCTCGACCAGCTTAAGGACGAGGCTTTGGCCGCCGTCGACGGCGTGACGTGGCTGCCGCCGTGGGGTCGCAACCGCATGCACGCGACGGTGGCTGCCAGACCCGATTGGTGCATCTCCCGGCAGCGGACGTGGGGCGTGCCGTTGCCGGTCTTTTACCGCGAGGGCCGCGCGCTGCTCGACGCAGACTCGGCAGCCAAGGTGGCGGACCTCTTCGCCCAGCGCGGGTCGAACGTCTGGTACGAAATGACGGATGCCGAGCTCGTCGCGGAGCTCGGTCTCCCCGCAGGCCTGACCCGCCGGGGCGACACCTTGGACGTTTGGATTGATTCGGGCGTCAGCCACCGCGCGGTGTTGCGTCACCGTTCCGACCTACGCTTCCCCGCCGACGTTTACATCGAGGCAACCGACCAACACCGCGGCTGGTTCCAATCCTCGCTGCTGACGGCCGTGGCACTCGACGGCGAGGCGCCCTTTCGCGAAGTCGTCACCCACGCGTTCGTGGTCGACGTCGAGAGCCGCCAAAAAATCTCCAAAAGCGCCCAAGGCACCTACCGTAAGCCGACCGAGGCTGCGCACTACATCGACCGGTTCGGCGCGGACCTCGTCCGGTTATGGGTGGCGAGCGTCGATTACGCCGACGAGGTGCCGTTCGGCGAGCGCATGTTTGAGCAATTGACCGAAGCGTACCGGCGCGTGCGCAACACGTTGCGGATCCTGCTCGGCAACCTCCACGACTACCCGGAAGATTTCTCTACGGGCGCTTCGCTGCGGGAACACTCGACGCTGGTCGACCGCTGGATCCTCTCCCGCCTCCAAGCGTTGGTGCGCACCTGTCGGGAAGCTTACGAGGCGTACGAATTCCACCGGGTCTACCACGCGCTGAACGGCTTTTGCGCCGTCGACCTGAGCAGCCTTTACGTCGACATCACCAAAGACCGGCTCTATTGCGACGCGCCGGAATCCGCGCGCCGGCGTGCGACCCAGGGGGTGATGCGGACCGTGTGCGACGCCGTCGTCCGTTTGGTCGCGCCCATCCTGTCGTTCACCGCGGAGGAGGCTTGGGGCTACTTGGGGCACGGCGAGTCGGTTCACCTCCAGCGGCTGCCTGAACCCGTGGTCACCTGGGCAGACCCGGCGATCGAGGCGCGGGTCGACGCCGTCCTGCGCGCGCGGGGGGTCGTGGCGCAAGCCGTCGAGGCGGCGCGACAACGTAAGGAGATCGGCAACGCGCTCGAGGCGCGGGTCCGGCTCGCCTTGCCTGCAGACGACCCCGTGCACACCCTGCCGGTCGACGAAGTGGCTGAATTCCTCATCTTGAGCGACTTGGAACTGGTCGCCACGGAGGGCGAGGCGGCCGTCGCCATCAGCCGGACGCCTTACGGGCGCTGCGACCGGTGTTGGCGGCACCGTCCCAAGGTCGGGTCTTACGCCGATCATCCGGGCCTTTGCGACCGTTGCGTCGACGTCGTGCGCCGGGCCGAGGTGACCCCGTGAAGCACCTGCTCGGCTTGTCGTTGCCGTTGCTCGCGCTGGATCAGTTCACCAAGTGGCTGATCCTGCACTTTCTCCCTTTCGGTGGCGAGATGCCCGTCGTCCCCGGGTTTTTCAGCATTGTGCACGTCACCAACACCGGGGCCGCCTTCGGGGTGATGCAAGGTAACAACGCCTTTTTCATCGCTTTGGCCGTCGTGGCCGGGGTCGTCGTCCTTGGTTTGTTTTGGCGCGACCGGCCGTCGGTCAAGTCAGGCGCTAGCCTATCCGGAACGACGAAAATCGCGCTCTCCCTGCTGTTGTCCGGCATCACGGGCAACCTCGTTGATCGCTTGCTTCGGGGCCGGGTGACCGACTTCCTGCATTTCTACCACGGCGCCTACGAGTTCCCGTCGTTCAACGTGGCTGACAGTTGCATCTGCATCGCCGCCGGCCTGTTGATCTTGGGGTCACTGCGCTCGGACCGGGACCGCCGGACCGCGGTGGGCTAGAAGCCACGAAATACGTCCGACCCCGGGGGGGGGGGGGGGGGGGGGGGGGGGGGGGGGGGGGGGGGGGGGGGGGGG
>CAXUNV010000427.1:0-4510 GCA_964252355.1 uncultured Chthoniobacterales bacterium
ACGTCGGTTTCGCCAAGCTGCAGATGCAGGGCGACCTCGGGTTCAGCGACACCGTTTACGGGATCGGGGCAGGCATCTTTTTCATCGGCTACTTCTTTTTTGAAGTGCCCAGCAACCTCGTCTTGGAGAAGACCGGCGCGCGGATCTGGATCGCGCGGATCATGGTCACGTGGGGGTTGATCTCCGCCCTGACCATGTTTGTGCGCGGCGCTTTTGCTTTCTACGCCATGCGCTTCCTGCTCGGCGCGGCCGAGGCGGGCTTTTTCCCCGGTATCAACCTTTACCTTACGTCCTGGTACCCCGCCCGCCGGCGGGCCGGCATCGTCGCGCTGTTCATGTCGGCCATCGCCCTCACGGGGGTGTTGGGCGGTCCGATCTCGGGTTACATCCTGCAAGCCTACGCGGGTCGCGGCGGCCTTGCTGGTTGGCAATGGCTTTTCTTGTTGGAGGGCATCCCGTCCATCATCCTCGGCGTGGTCGTCCTGTGCTACCTGCCCGACCGGATCGCTTCAGCCCGGTGGTTGGATGAGGGGGAAAAACTCTTGTTGGAACGCGACGTCGCGTCCGAAGCCGGCGGCCGGCAGCACCTCTCGCTGGGCGAAACCCTGGCCAACCGGTGGGTGCTGCTTTTTTCGCTCGTCTACTTTCTCATCAGCATGGGGCTTTACGGCATCGGGTTCTGGTTGCCACAAATCATCAAGAACACGGGCGTGAAATCCCCACTCGACATTGGGCTGCTGACGGCGGTGCCGTACGCCGTCGCGGCGGTGGCCATGAACGTGGTCAGCCGGCGGTCAGACCGCCGCGGGGAACGGCGTTGGCATTTCGCCGCTTCGGCGGTGTGCGGCGCCTTGGGATTGATCCTCAGCGTCGCGTTCGCGACAAACACCGCGTTGGCGATCGCGGCGCTTTCGGTGGCCACGGCCGGCGTGCTCGCCAGTTTTCCGCTGTCGTGGACGATGCCGACCGCCATCCTGGGTGGCACCTCGGCGGCCGCCGGCATCGCCTTGGTGAACTCCATCGGCGGGTTGGCAGGGTTTGTCAGCCCGTACTTGGTGGGCTGGATCAAAGACGCCACGGGCCGGCTGGACGCGGGCTTGTACCTCATCGCCCTTAGCTTGGTCCTCGCGGCCTGCTTGGCCGTGCGGGTGGTACCCGCCCGGCTGCTCTGGCGGCGTCAACCTTCGCTTTAACGGTCACCGCTCCAGGGGAGCGCGGGGGGGGCCCCCCGCCGCCCCCGGGGGGGGGGGCGGGGGCCCACGCGAACCGGGGGGCATCTCACATCCGAAACGGGCGGGACGCCCGCGCTCCGCTGGCTGAAAACGGGGATTTGGCGTTAACCTCTCTGCATGAAAATCGGAATCATCGGATCGGGCAACATCGGCGGCGCGCTCACGCGCCGGTTCCGCGCCGTGGGGCACGAGGTCGCGGTGGCCAACTCCCGCGGGCCGGCGTCACTTCGCGACTTGGCGGAAGAGACCGGTGCGATCCCCGCCACCGTGGAGGAGGCCGCGCGCGGGCGCGACGTGGTTGTGGTCACCATCCCGCTGAAACGGGTCGAAGATCTGCCCCCAAACCTCTTCGCGGACGCGCCCGCGGATCTTGTCGTCGTTGACACCAACAATTACTACCCGCGGCAGCGCGACGGTCGCATCGAAGAGATTGAAGCGGGCCTTCCGGAAAGCCGCTGGGTCGAGCGACGGCTCGGGCGCCCGGTCGTGAAGGCGTTCAACAACATCTACGCGGAGCACCTGCTCAGGAACGGCCAGCCGGCCGGGAGTCCTGGGCGCACGGCACTCCCGGTAGCCGGCGACGACCCGAAAGCCAAGGCCGTCGTCATGCGGCTCATCGACGAGATCGGCTTTGATCCCGTCGATGCGGGCACCATCGACGAATCGTGGCGTCAACAGCCGGGCTCACCCGTCTACACGGCCGATCACGACGCCGAGGGGGTTCGCTCCGCGTTGGGCAAAGCCAAGCCGGAGCGTCCCTCGGACTTCCGCGGAACTACCCGCAGCCCAGGCACGTTCGAGTCGCCGGCGTGAGGACGACCCGTGAACCGAAAGGCGGCCCGATCTAGCGGCGGCCCTTTCTTCCCCGGCGTTTTTTGCGGGGCTGTCCGCCTTTTGCGGACCGCCCGCCTTTTGAACTCGGGTGGTCAGCGGCGACGGTTTCTGACGCCGGACGTTCGGCCGAGCCAACCCCCACGGTCCGACGATCGACCTCGACGTCGTCCTTACGCAACGTTTCGCTGACGGCACTACGTTCCACGACGACGGTTTTACGCGCGCGCACCGCGCCGGTCACCACGACGTTTTTCGACACGACGGCCTCTTCTTGGTGGAGCACCACCTCGCACGAGTCGCCGTCGGCAAGGACCGTCTCCGCACCGGCGCTTGCGCCGGGACCCCCCCGCTCAACGACCACTTCTTCGCGCCGCAGATCCACGGGTATCTGCACGCGTTCCACACGCACGATTTTGCGCAAACGGACCGCGCCGGTCTTTACCAGGCGTTTGTCGATCTGGAGTCGCTCTTCGGTGATGGCCACTTCAACGCGGTCGCGCGCCGGTGCGCCTGGGTTTCGGGTCCCGGTTGAGGCCTCAGTTGGATCGCGCACCACGCCGCTCGGATGGATTCCGTAATGAATGAAGATGGCGCTTTCTTCTTCACCGGTGATTTCCGCGTCAGCGTCGTGTGAGGGCGCGCTCTTGACCTGTTCCTTGCCGTAAGGCACTTGCACGACGCGCTCCGCTTCATCGACCTGGGCTCGCGCCGCAGGGACGGCGTGGTTTGAACCCAACAGCCATCCGGTTTTGACGCCTAGGAATTCCACCTCTGCCGTGGTGCGACCCACCCACAAGCTGCGAAGGGTGCCGATCTCCTCTCGATTCTGGTCGATGACCTTGAAATCAATCAAACCGCCGGAGGCAGCACTGACGTCACTGAGTGGCTTCATAAGGGGGGTATTGGTTGACCCTAGCCGGCAACCGCCTCATCTCAGGCGGGTGATGGGGTCTCAGCTCCAGGAGAGACGTGCTGCCAGGGTAGGACCAAAAAACCGCGGCCAGTCTCGATCCTTTCCCGGCGTCGTTCAATGCGCTTCTTCTCAACCGTTGCTCCTGGCAGCCATTTTTCCTGTCAGCTTGCGAAGTCAGGGTGTGCCCCACCGGGTCTGGGGGGGGGGCGCGGCTGAGGAACGGGCGGGACGCCCGCGCTCCCCTCGGCGCGGCACCTCGTCGCGCCTTATTTCGGCACGTAATCGAACCGGTCAGGGTTCGGACCCGTGCGACCTTCCTCACCCCGGTCTAGCGCGGTGAGTGTTTCCATGTCCGTTGGGGAGAGCTCGAAGTCGAACAACTCAAAATTTTCCTTCATCCGTGACGGCGTCGCCGATTTTGGAAAAATGATGTCGCCGCGTTGGATGTGCCAACGCAGCACCACCTGCGCGGGCGTTTTGCCAAGGCCCTCGGCGATCCGGACGATCGCGGGATCATCAAGCACCTTGCCTTGCGCGATCGGCGACCAGGCCTCCGTGGCGATGCCGTGTTCCCGACCGTAATGGCGCACCGCTTCATTTGTAAAATAGGGGTGCACCTCGATCTGGTTCACGGCGGGCACGGTCTCCGTTTCGGTCGCCAACCGTTGCAGGTGCGGCACCTGAAAGTTCGACACACCGATCGAACGGGTGCGACCCTGGCGGTGAAACTCCTCCAACGTTTTCCAAGTCGAGACGAAGTCGCCGCCGTAGAGCGTCGGCAACGGCCAATGGATCAGGAACAGGTCCACGTAGTCGAACCCGAGTTCCGATAAAGTCTTGTCGAATGCCCGACGGGCATCGTCGGGTTTGTGAAATCCATTGTTGAGCTTGCTGGTGATGAAGACTTCGCTACGGTCGAGGCCGGAGGCGCGGATCCCTTCGCCGACCCCCTTTTCGTTGCGGTACATCTCCGCCGTGTCGATGTGCCGGTAACCGGTCTCGAGGGCTTGGCCGACCGCTTGGGCGGTCTCCTTCGGCTCGATTTGGAACACCCCAAACCCGAGCTGCGGGATGGTCTTGCCGTCGTTCAGGTGAATGTCGGGGACGGCGCTGGTGCTCATACTCATCCGGAGGATTCGTCGGTCGCGGGAGGTCGGGTCGCACAGAACCGTCAAGGCATTTGCGGCCAGGGGCGACGACGAGGGCGTGCGGCGAAGCGCCTGGGTTGAGCTTGTCATTGCTCCCCAAATGGGTTCCGCTCGGTTTCTGCCCTTTGGCCTCCCATGCGCGTCCTCATCGCCCCGGACAAGTTCAAAGGCTCACTTTCGAGCGCCGAAGCGGCGGCCGCCATGGCGCAAGGTTGGGCCGAGGGTTGGAAGGGCAATGAAGAGCTGCTCCTTGTAGAGCTGCCGGCGGCAGACGGCGGCGAGGGGACGGCGGAAGCCCTTTGCCGCGGGTTGGGCGGCACGTGGACCGAGTGTCCGGCGCACGACGCGCTCGGCCGTCCGATCGTCGCCCGGTACGCCCTGGT
>CAXUNV010000428.1:0-4508 GCA_964252355.1 uncultured Chthoniobacterales bacterium
CCCACACCCCGAGCAACACCGCGATCAGGTTACGGGAGTTGGCCACTCCGGTTCGGAGAAGCTCCAGAGCCCCTTGCCAAGCTTCGCGCTTCAAGGCGGCGAGGTCCGCGGCGCTCTCCTCGCCGCCCTTTGCCGGCGTTGAACCTCCCCCGCCAGGGCCGGTGGCTGACGGTGCGGGACGCTCAGAGGCAGCGGCCGGCTCTGGTCGGGAACTGACCGGTGGACCTCCCGCACCCGACTTGCGTGGCGCACGCGACCGGGTTTTCGTCGGGCTCGGCACCGGGAAAATGATCTCTTTCGGCCCGGTCCTCACCTCACCGGCGACGTCCGGCACACTTGGCGCCCGGTCCGACGGCGCCTTGATGTCCGTGGACCCACCTTTGGCCACTTTGCCCGGGTCCCGAGACGAGCGCACGCCGTTCCTAACCTGACCTGGCGCCTGCGCGGAGGCCCGCGGCACGAACGCACGGATTGGCTCCAGGTCCGCTTCCCGCACGGCGTCAAACTTTTCGAGGGTGTCCTGCAACGCCCTAGGGTTTGAGGCGTGGACCACGACGTCGTACCTGCCGTCGCGCGCGACGGCACGGACCCCAACAGGCAGACCGGCGCGAGTCTGCCATTGCGCAAGACCTTCCAAAGAGTCTTTGTGAAATTGGGAAAGGTCGGTGAGCGTCGTCTCTGCGGCTTTCATACGATTCTCAACGTTTCACGGGAGACCTCACCTTGGGGGGTGCCGATGCCCCCGCGTTGGGATCGGTCCAAGCTCCGCGCTCGGTTCTTGGGCGGGGCTGAAGGGGAGACAAACTGCCGGCGCCACGGCGGGAGGTCGCAAAGGCCTTTCTCCGCGCGGTCGCGGAGATTCCGGTCCCGGATCGAGCGGTTCGGGCACCTCCTCCTGCACAAACTGCTGGACGCAAATCCCCGCCGTCTCCGACGGACCCGCCTCGCCGCGCACCTCGCTCTTTTGCAGGTACCGCGACTTCGTCGGCCGTTTTAGGACGGTGCGGATCCACTGCGGCACGGCGAAGGTGTAGAGGAAACGCGACCTCCAGCCGTCCGCTGGCCGCGGGGTCGGCCTGGGGCCGCCGCCCGCAGCGACGGCCGTTCCGCGCGAGAACCCCGGAGGGTTGTTAGGTGACGGTGTGGACATCGTGACGTCGCCGGGGCGGAGGTCCTCAGTAGCAAGTTTCCGGGATCGGCGCACGGTGCACGGGCTTCGGTTTGGCCTTCACCTGCGCGACCGCTTCAGGCACGGCCATGGGGCAATCTGGGGAGGGAGCTGGCCGCACGGTGGGCGTCGCGTGAACTTTTCTGTGCAGCCGGATCGGCCTTCGCTCGGATGCAGGTGAAGCCTTTGCCGGCGCTGGCGACGCCGCGACGGTTGCAAGCGTCCCCACGCCCGGCGCCGGTCCGCCCGATGCCGCCGGAGCCTTCGGCGTAAGGTTGAGGCTGACGTGCGCCCCGTCGGCGACGTCGATGGTCCGCTGCTCGCTCGGGCTTCCCGCCGCTTCCGCCACGACCGAAAGCGATCCCGGCGACACGATTTGGTCGGCCGCACGCGTCCCGCGGTTAACCCCGCCAATCAGGAGGGCTGCGTCCGGCCGATCGCTCGTCACCGAGACGGTGCCGTACGCGTGCTTGAACATTTCCGGACCGGCGGCGACGGGCGACGGCGAGATCTGGCGGGTGACGGGGGCCAAGCCGGGATAACGGGAGGTGAGTTCGACCGGTTGCGGCGGCAGTTCCACGGTCAGCGGGGTTTCCCCCAAACGTTCCTCGCCCTTGTAGATCGCGGCTCCCGAGGGGTCGCTGCGCAGGACCGCCTGCACGGTCGGGAAACCGTGTCCGACGGTCACGGACGCACCGGGCTTGAGCTCCACCCGCTGACGGAACTCCGGCCAGCCCTCGCGGCGAATGGTCACCGTGTAATCCCCGGGCGGTTGGTCGGCCAATACCAACGGGCTCCGCCCCTGGGCCGTGCGCCCGGTCGGGTCGCTCAACTCCACGGACAAACCCACCGGTTCGGAGGTGACCGTCAAACGCCCCACGGCAGGCGTGGCCGAGGCCAGCGGCCGTGCATCGGCGGCGGAAGCTGGGGATCGCGCCGGCTCACCCTTGGCGTCGACGGACACCGGCACCGGATTGGGCGAACCGAGGCGTTCGGTGGCCGGCATCGGCAATCCCGAGCCTGCAGGCGCTGGTTGGCTTGAGGGCAGGAACTTCAAGCCGGCCGCCACGAACCAGGAAGGCCGGAGAGGTTTCCCGACCAAGTATTGCGCCGCGAAAAAGGCCGCGGCACCCGCAAGCGTCAAGGTCGAAACCAAACGCAGCAGCCGGCCGGCCGGACCGATCACCGGCCGGGCGGCGCGTGGCGCTCCTGCCGACGCCGGAACCGCCGCGGGCCGCACCGCCGAGTTCTCGTCATCCGCAGCAGCGGGTTCCTCCCCATCGGCAACCGCGGCATCCGGACCTTCCCCTGCGTCCGTCACCGCCTCCAGCTGATTGAAAAAGAACGCCGCCGAAGCGAAACGGCCCGGTTCGGTCGCACCTTTCCGCAGCAAGGCTGCCCCGTGGGCCGGGCACAGGTCTGCGGTCAACCGGGTCTTGCCGGCGGCGTAGGGCGTGCCCTCCAGTCCCAGCAGTTCCCAGACGATCGTCGCCAGTCGCTCGACGCCTTCACCCACCAAGCGCCGGTCCGTCCTTCCGCCGCCCTCACCGCGCTTAGTCGGCCCGAGGCCGTCGAGTTTCACGGTGAACGGCGGCCAAGCCTCCAGCGGCGCGTGCCAGCCCGTGAAATCGTCGCTCGCGACGTCGATCAGCACGTCGGCGGCGTTCAACGGCCCAAGCTGCACCCGCTCCGCCGCCGCGTCGATCGCCCCGGCGACCGGTTTTGCCAGGGTCAGGACCTCCGGCCAAGTGAACCGGCGGCCGTCACTCAAACACTCCCGCAGGCTGAACCCGGGCACCGCGTCGCTGACGACGAAAAACCCTTCCGCATCCGATTCCAACCGGGCGTACGCCAGGAGGTTGGGATGCCGCGCCGCCTCGGCGTCAGCCAACCGCCGCCGCATTTCCGCCAAGACCCCCACGTCGTGCGTCACTTCCGGCAGCAACGTGCGCAAAGCGACGGTGCGGTCGGTCGAGATCTCCAGGGCGCGAAAGCACCGCTGATCCGTTGGGCAATGGCTGAGCAGCACGTACCCGTTCCGCGCGCCCAACGCGGTGGCGTGCGTGTCCGCGATGCTTTGGTAAGCTTCGAGGCTTTGTCGCTCGCGTTCGATCAGCGCTTCGATTTCGGCACGGATCTGGTCGCTGCTCTCCCAGGAGGAGGTCCCCGTGGTGAGGACCAACCTTTCTACCAATCCCCTCGCGTGAACCGGCACGTGGGCCAGCCAAGCGTTCACCCCGTTGGCAGCGTCCTCTTCGCCAATTGGCACGACAAACCCGCACAACATGAAGTGAAGGACGCGGCCGAGGCCCTGGCCATCGCGGGCCACGCCCGTCGCCAGCGAGGCGCCCGGACCTTCCCCGGTCGACTCCGCCCCTTCCTCGCCCAAGGCGGCCAGCGCGGCTTGCAACCCCCAGTCAGTCAGCTTGACGTTGACCCCGAATTGCAGCAGCACGTTTTGCGGGTCGATCGCCCCGTGGAAAAGGCTTTTACGCTCGCCCGCCGCCATCCCCTTGGCGATTTGGCTGGCGATGCGCAAGGCGACCGTCAGCGGCAGCGAGCCCTCCCGTTCGACCCGCTCCACCAGCGACTCCCCTTCCACCCATTCCGAAGCCACGTAAACGCGGCCTTCCGACGTGCCCGCATCGATGAACGCCGCCACGTTCGGATGACGAACGCTGCCCCATGCCCGCGCTCGGGCCAAAACGGTCTCTTTCGCCGCGCCGCCACTCACGAGCTGCGGGTGCAACACCTTGACCGCGGCGGGCGACCGCTCCCCGACACTCCGCCCTTTATAGGTGATGCCGATGCGCCCCCGTCCAAGCTCCCAAAGCGAGCCGTCCGCCCGGGTCAAGATCTGAAACTGGTTCAACGTGTGACTTTCCATGGCCGATCTGTTTCTGGAGTTGCCGGCGGGAGGCACCACCGTGCTGTCCGCCCTGCTCACCCTTCGAACGAGGCCGCGCGTCAAACGCCTCGCAGATTCATCGGCGCGGCTTCGGTAAAACCTTGGTGGAGCGAATGCAGGGCCACTTGGCGGGATTCGACGTCCAACCGGCGCCGCAAGGCCTGGACCTTTCGCCGCAGCGGGTCCGGCACGACCGAGGCCGTCCAAGGGTCGATCTTCCGGGACGCGCCGCCGAGTTGTGCCGAGGCAGCGTCGCAAAACCGGGAAAACTCGACGTCACGCCGTCTTCCCTCAAGAAATGGCGTGGCTTGATGACGGTTAAGGATGCATTCAATGCCGTCGAGCAGCACTTCCAAGCCTTGGTTTTGCATGGCGCGTGTATCTAAGGGTTTTCCATTTGAACGGAAGTTTTCGGCAGGCGTCCCATGACCC
>CAXUNV010000429.1:0-4503 GCA_964252355.1 uncultured Chthoniobacterales bacterium
GCCTTCAGGCTGGTCGCCCGTTTGGTGGACCGCGTGCCGGCATTCCGTCGGCGATGGACGCGGCCGCTGAACGGCCCGCGTCGGGCCCTCAATGGCCGTTGCGCCAACGTCGGTTTGCGCGGTAGTGTGCCGAAGGTTCAGCAAAAACGGGGGGGCCATGGTAAGCGGTCGGAGGTGCTAACAGCCAACCGAAAGGCTACGAACCATGGCCCCGAAAGAGGGTAAGCGAGATTTGGCGGAGATCCAAGGATGGGTGAAGGGGGACGAGGACCTGATGCGCGAGCTGGTGAGGCGCGCGGTGCAGGAGGCGCTGGAAGCCGAGATGGACGAAGCGCTGGGCGCGCGCAAGGGCGAGCGCACGGCGGGGCGGCTGGGCCACCGCAGCGGGCACTACGAGCGGCGGCTGACGACCCGGATCGGGACGATCGAACTGCGGGTGCCGCAGGACCGCGACGGGCGGTTTTCGACCGAGCTGTTCGAACGCTACGCGCGCAGCGAGCAGGCGCTGGTGGCGGCGCTGGCCGAGATGTACGTGCAAGGGGTGTCCACCCGCAAGGTCAGGGCGGTGACCGAGGAGCTGTGCGGGCGGGAGTTCAGCGCCTCAGCGGTGAGCCGGATGGCCAAGGGCCTCGACGAGGGGCTCACCGCCCTGATGCAACGGCGGCTCGAGGACGAGTTCGCCTACGTCTACCTGGACGCGCGCTACGAGAAGGTGCGCGAGGGCGGGGTGGTCCAAAGCCGGGCGGTGCTCGTGGCGCTGGGGGTCGACCCCGACGGCCACCGCCAAGTGCTGGGCGTGGAGCTGGCCAACCGGGAGAGCGCCTCGAGCTGGCGGGACTTCCTCGTGGGCTTGAAGGGCCGGGGCCTGCGCGGGGTCCAGTTGGCGGTGAGCGACGACCACCCGGGGCTCAAGCGGGCCATCATGGAGGTGCTGCCCGAAGCGCGGTGGCAGCGCTGCTACGTGCACTTTTTGCGCAACGCGCTCGACTTCCTGCCGCGCAAGGCGGTCGCCGACGACTGCCTGGTGGAACTGCGCTGGATGTTCGAGCGGCGCGACGCCGGCGAGGCCCGGCGCGACCTGGCCGCCTGGCTTCAGAAGTGGGCCCCGAAGTACCCCAAACTGTGCGCCTGGGCGGAGCAGAACGTCGAGGAGACCTGGGCCTTCTACGCCTTCCCCAAGGAGCACCACAAGCACCTCAAGAGCACCAACGTGCTGGAGCGGCTCAACCAGGAGCTGAAGCGCCGGACGCTGTTGGTCCGCGTCTTCCCGAACGGGGACAGCTGCCTGCGGCTGGCGCGGGCGCTCGCGGCCGAGATCCACGAGGACTGGCTGGAGCCGCGCTACCTGGACATGGCGCCGTTGCGGGAACGGGCCGTTCCGGCGGCGACCCCGTGGGCCGAGGCGGCCTGAAAGGAGCGCCGACCAAAATGGGACGTTCCGTCTCGGGTTCAAGACCGGGGGCTGCGCACCCCCGGGCCCCGCGGTTCGGGGGGAACAGCAGGAGGCGCGGCCGCGCCGCCGGCCTTCCGAACCCCGACCCCAAAATTCACCAACCCAAACCAAAACATCCGGCCGCGAACCGGCCCCAATTGCAGAACTTGACGCACACAACTGTTTGCCAAGCCTACGGGGCCGTTTAGTCCTTTCGTAGGACGTTGCCAGCGCCCAGAGCTCGGCCCCGCCGTGGCGCCCTGGACCGGGCGCTGGCGCGCACCCGCGTCGTCGGCGGGACCGTGACGGCGACGACCTACTACGTCTACGGGCTCGGGCTGCTGGGCCAGGAGGAGGCCGACGCCCAGGGAAACGCGGTCTACCGGCAGTACCACTTCGACGCGCGGGGCTCGACGGTGCTCTTGACCGACGGCTCCGGGGCGGTCACCGACGCCTTCAGCTACGGCCCGTACGGCGAGGACTTCGGCCGGACGGGGAGCACCGACACCCCCTTCCGCTTCCACGGCCGGTTCGGCGTGCAGACCGACCCCAACGGGCTGCTGTCCATGCGCGCCCGGGCCTACCACCCGCTGCTCCGGCGCTTCCTGACCCGGGACGCGCTCCTCGGGTCCTTCAGCCCGGGGGTCGCCCTCAGCCGGTACGCGTTCGCGAACGGCAATCCGGTGTCGCTCGTGGACCCCTTCGGTCTCTGCGCCGACGGCGGCTTCCTGGCGAAACTCAATCGGGGTTTGTTCGACTTGGTCTCGGCCCTCAACCCGTTCAACGCCGGCAACGCCTTCCAACAGACCGGTGATGCGATGCTGCGCGGGATGGCGGCGTTCTCGGAGACCGTCGACCAGGCGCCCGTGTGGCTGTCCGAGCAGCTCGGCGTGGGCTCGGGCATGACGACGAGCGACATGGCCCTGGCGCTGGGGCCAATCGGCGCTCGCTTCGACGAGGTGCTCGCTGGCACGAGAAGCTTGGCCGCCCTCGCCCGCGCGAGCGAAGGGTCGGGGACGACAGCAGCCTCGCTCGACCCGCTGCTCGTTCGGTTCAGCCAATCGTTGGTCAACGGTACCGAAGAGATCACTGCCAGCATGCGCGCGAACGGCTGGCAAGGCCCGCCGGTCGACGTCGTTCGCATGGGTGATGGCGGTTTAACCGCCTTCGGCAACACGCGTGTCGTCGCCGCAAATCGGGCTGGAATTTCTGTTCAGGCCGTGGTTCACGATGCGGGGGACGCGTTTCCTGCGGGTCGATGGCGCACGCGGGGCGGCACCGAGCCTTTGACTTGGGGCGACGCGGTCCAGGCGTCCATCGCGCAACAGAACCGCGCGTTCCGAGACGCCTACCCAAACGGGTCGCCCTTCACTGGTTCGACGCAATGAGGAAAACCGACGTGCTTGATCCGTCCGAGCTGCCCGAGGGGTTCGACTACCCGCGCCCGTTCCGGCGGCTGCTTGAGCTGGGCCTGACGGACCTCGAGCCTTGGTACGTGCTCGAAGGCGAGCCTTTGCGCGAGGTCCAGGCGGGCCTGGCCCACAGGTACCCGGGGCGGCATTTGGTCCCCTTCGCCAAGCGCCAGGACAACGACGACGTCGCCTGCTGGCGCGCGGGGTCGGGCGAGGCGGTGTTCGTCATCCACGACTTCGCCTCCCCGGGCTGGGAGGATCGGGCGCGGTTCCCTACCTTCTACGATTGGCTGCGCCGCGCCGTGGAAGACTTAATCGAGTTCGACACGTGAGGCCGCGCCCGCCCGTCCGGCCATTAACCTTGACCCCGGGCCGAAGACCGGCGGACAAGCGAAGCGAGGCCGGCCGGGGGGAGAGCAGCCGTATTCGGGTGGTAGCCATGGAGGATGAATTGAACGCCGTCTTCGAGAGTCTCTTCTATGGCGGCACCCCGTTGAGCAGCACTTACCTCGGGCGGATGTTCAGGTTTCCTAAGGGCGCCCGGGTTGGCTTGAGGTCCGATTCCTTCAGTTGTGGACCGACCGTTGACGTGTTCGGACCTTCCAACCAGCGCATCGAGATCCGCTTTCCCTGACCTCATGGAACCTCCCCTGCTGCGGAGTTTGTCGGCTGACGGTGCCGGCGCTTTGGCTTGGGCCGTCCGCGCCCGCGCCGTTAGAACGGCTCGAACTCTGGGTCGCGGTCTCTGGTGCGGGCGCCCCGGGTCTTGCGCCTCCCCGCCCTAGTTTGTTCCGCCCTTTGCCGCACCGCTTCCCGAACCACTGTCCTTTGTTTTTCCGCCGCCCTTCGACCCGATTCAAAAAGGGATCTATCCCTGGTCTGGGTCACGCGCCAGGGAACAGGGCGAGGTGGCGCCCTGTACTTCCCCCGAAAAGACGGACACGATTTCTGGGTTAGTTTCTTGGTTTCGTTTGGGTGGGTGGCAAGCGGAAGTAGGGGTCAGCGCACGAAACGGACAATGGAGTACGCTAAGGCTCCGCTGGCGGCGCAAACAGGCGCGTGATCGGGTCGTAGGGATTCGTAAGGGGCGCAAGCGGCACCTGTGTGCCGCTCACCACCGCTGAATTGCGACGGTCACGTCAGATTGAGCGACCTGGTTTCGAACGCCACGAAGGCGCGGTGCGCCGGCTTTCAGGAGTGCGTTGACCGTAGAAAGATGTTCTTCCGGCCATTCCGGCAACTCCAGGAGGACCGGGTGATTCCCTAGAGCGTGTCATGAACTAACTGCCATGGATTTTGAGGGTGATGCGGGCGAGCATGAGGCAGGCGAAGGCCACGAAATGCAGGCCGGCCAGCGTCTCGGGCAGCCGTTCGTAGTCCCTGGCCAGGCGGCGGAAGCGGGCCGCCCAAGCGAACGAACGCTCCACCACCCAGCGCCGGGGCAGCAGCACGAAGCCCCGCTTGGCCTCGGGCGGCTTGACCACCTCCCGCCTCACCCCGTGCGCGGCGGCCGCCGCCGCCGCCGTTTCGCCCGTGTAACCCTGGTCGACGCAGGCCAGCTCGACGCGCTCGCCGGTGAGGTCCTGGACGGCCTGCGCCAAGTCGCCCGCCTGCGCGCGGTCGTCGGCGTTGGCGGGCGTCACGCGCAGGGCCAGCCGG
>CAXUNV010000430.1:0-4501 GCA_964252355.1 uncultured Chthoniobacterales bacterium
CAGCGTCCGGCAATACGTCTCCCGTCAGGAGAAGAAGACGGCGGCCGCCCAAGAAGCCCTGCGCCGCAAGGAGCGCCGGGCTGCCGCCGCGGTGCAATCCGACTACAAGCGGCTGGCGGACATGTTCCAGCGCTCGCCCTCCTTCCTGGCGCTGCTACGCGGCCCCCAACACGTCTTCCACTTAGCCAATGACCAGTACCGGCGCATCACCGGCCATCGCGATCTGGACGGCAAGGCGGTGCGCGAGGCGCTGCCCGAGGTGGTCGGGCAGGGCTTCGTTGAGTTGCTCGACCAAGTGTACGCGACCGGCGAGCCGTTCGTGGGCAACGACGTACGCATCTTGCTTCAGAGCGGGCCGGGCGAGCCGCCCAAGGAGCACTTCGTGGATTTTGTGTATCTGCCCACGCGACGCGAGGACGGCGCGGTGGACGGTATCGTGGTTCACGGCGTCGACTGGACCGAGCGCAAGCGCGCGCAGGAAACCGCCGGAGAGCTTGCCGAGCAGCGGCGGCGGGCGCTGGACTCGGCGCGGATGGGCTGGTGGCATATCGACACCGCCAGCGGGACGGTGGACTGGGACGGGCGCGCGCAGGCGCTCTACGGCCAGACGACCGGCCGGATCGCGTTCGAGCGGCTGCTGGCGTTGGTGCACCCGGGAGACCGGGCGGCACGGGCGGCAGCGTTCGCGGCGGCGACGCGGTCGGACGGGCCTCAACCCTACGAGACCGAGTATCGGGTGGTGCATTCCGACGGCTCCGTCCACTGGCTGCAAATCCGGGGCAAAGCTTCCTTCGCGGGCGAGGGATCGGAGCGCCGCCTAACCGGCGTGGACGGCACGGTTGCGGACGTCACCGACGCCAAGGCTGGGCAGGACGCGTTGCGCGAGAGCGAGGCGACCTTTCGGCAGTTGGCCGACAGCATGCCGCAGATCGTCTGGGCGGCGCGACCCGACGGCGTCCTCGACTACACGAACCGGCGCTGGTACGAGTACCTCCAGAAGTCCGAGGCGGAGGTCGATGTGGCGAAGTGGGGAGAGCGCGTCCACCCGGACGACCTGCCCGGGGCCGCGGCCATCTGGAGCGGCTGCGTGGCCAGCGGCGAACCCTACGCGGCCGAGTTCCGCGTGCGACGCGGCGACGGCGAGTACCGCTGGTTCCTCGTGCGCGCCCTGCCCGTCCGTGGGGCGGATGGCGAAATCACGCGCTGGTACGGCACCTGCACGGACGTGCACGTCCAGCGCGCCTTGCTGGAGCAAAACGCGCACCTGCTCGACAGCGAGCGGACCGCCCGCGCGGAAGCCGAACGCACCAGCCGCATCAAGGACGAGTTCCTGGCCACGCTTTCGCACGAACTGCGTACTCCCCTCAACTCGATCCTCGGCTGGACGGAGGTGCTGAGCGGCGACCCGGCCAACAGCAAGGAGACCGAGGCGGCCCTGGCCACCATCAAGCGCAACGCCAAGGCGCAGGCGCAGATCATCGACGACCTGCTCGACATGAGCCGGATCATCTCCGGGAAGGTGCGCTTGGACGTGCAACCCGTCCATCTTCGCACGGTGGTGGAGGCAGCCATCGAGACGGTGCGGCCCGCCGCGACCGCTAAAGGCATCCACCTGCAGGCGGTGCTCGACCCGCTCCGGGCCACGATCTCGGGCGACCCAAACCGCTTGCAGCAGGTCTTCTGGAACCTCCTTTCCAACGCCATCAAGTTCACGCCAAAGGGGGGCAGGGTGTCCGTGACGCTTGAGCGCGTCGATTCCCACTTGGAGGTCAACATCATCGATTCGGGCGAGGGCATCACGCCGGAATTCCTGCCCCACGTCTTTGACCGCTTCCGCCAAGCCGACGCTTCCACCACCCGCCGTCACGGCGGGTTGGGATTGGGTTTGGCCATCGTCAAGCAATTGGTCGAATTGCACGGCGGCAGCGTGCGGGTGGAAAGCGATGGTACGGGGCGGGGCACGACCTTCCGCGTCGCCTTGCCTTTGGCCGTGCTGCGCCCGGAACCTGCGCCCGTCCGGGAGGAACGCCCCCGTTCCCAACAGGAAAGCGATCCGTTGTCGATACGGGCCGAACTCCTCGACTTGCACGGGGTCAAGGTCGTCGTGGTGGACGACGAAGCCGATGCGCGCCGATTGGTGAAGCGGCTGTTGGAGGATCGTGGCGCGAACGTGCGCACGGCGGCCAGCGCCGCCGAAGCCATGGCGTTGTGGCAGGCGGAGGCGCCCGACGTGCTGGTCAGCGACATCGGCATGCCAAACGAAGATGGCTACACCTTGATGCAACGGTTGCGCGCGTTACCGCCCGAGCAGGGGGGCAAGGCTCCGGCGATCGCTTTGACGGCCTACGCCCGTTCGGAAGATCGGTTGAAGGCCTTGCTCGCGGGCTTCCAAGCGCATGTGGTCAAACCCGTGGAAGCGATGGAGCTGCTGGCGCTGGTCGCCAACTTGGCCGGACGCGGGGCTCTCGCCCGATGACCGCCTCG
The DNA here is from genome assembly GCA_964252355.1 of uncultured Chthoniobacterales bacterium. GTDB lineage: Bacteria > Verrucomicrobiota > Verrucomicrobiia > Chthoniobacterales > JAFAMB01 > CAXUNV01. The sequence continues at coordinate 2,485 of CAXUNV010000430.1, forward strand.
CGTTACGGAGGTGTCGCAGGTTGAGTCGCTGAAGGCGCCTGAACATTTTTGGAGCGTCGGACGGGCTAAGATGGGTTTCTTGCCTGCGGTGGGGCGAGGACCCAGCCTGCCCGACCGGGTCGCCACCGCCAGCAAAGGCCCGCAGGCTGGTCTGAGCCGATGAGGCAACACCCTCGGAGCCGACCAGGGTGGTTTGCGGCCCGGCACCCTCCGCCCGGCAGGGGTCCTGTCCCGATGGCAAATCTATGTGTCCTCGATTCGGTGGACAGGGGTCGATGAAAACCGAAGTGCGATGAGCCACGGCATGGAAGGGCACCGCCGCAAGGGCCGGCGGCGCTACGACGGGGCCTTCCGGCGCGACGCCGTGGCCTGGATCGGGGAGGGACGCCGCACGAGGGGCGATCCCCGCGCCGGGAGCTGGGAGCCTCCGTCGGGAGCTTGGCCGGATAGTGTGCCGAAGGTTCTGCAAAAAGAGGGGGCCATGGTAGGCGGTTGGAAGGTGCAAACGACCAACCGAAAGGAAGACGAACCATGACCCCGAAGCAGGGTAGACGAGATCTGACGGAGATCAAAGGCCTGGTGACCGAAGACCACGACCTGGTGCGCGACCTGGTGCGCGCGGCGGTGCAGGAGTGCCTGGAAGCCGAGATGGACGAGGCGGTGGGCGCGCGCAAGGGGCAGCGCACGGCGGGGCGGCTGGGCTACCGCAGCGGGCATTACGCGCGCGGGCTGGTGACGCGCGTGGGCCCGGTCGAGCTGCGGGTGCCGCAGGACCGCGAGGGGCGCTTTTCGACCGAGGTGTTCGAGCGCTACGCCCGCAGCGAGAAGGCCCTGGTGGCGGCGCTGGCCGAAATGTACGTCGCGGGCGTGTCGACGCGCAAGGTGGCGCGGGTGACCGAGGAGCTCTGCGGGCACGAGTTCAGCGCCTCGGCGGTGAGCCGCATGACCCAGGGGTTGGACGAGGGGCTCAAAGCCCTGATGGAACGGCGGCTGGAGGAACCCTTCGTTTACGTCTACTTCGACGCGCGCTACGAGAAGGTGCGCGAGGACGGGGTGGTGAAGAGCCGGGCGGTGCTCGTGGCCTTGGGGGTCGACGGCGCGGGGCACCGCCAGGTGCTCGGGGTGGAGTTGGCGGCCCGCGAGAGCGCCTCGAGCTGGCGGGACTTCCTGCTGGGGCTCAAAGGCCGGGGGCTGCGCGGGGTGGCGCTGGCGGTGAGCGACGACCACCCGGGGCTCAAACGGGCGGTCATGGAGGTGCTGCCCGAGGCGCTCTGGCAGCGCTGCTACGTGCATTTTTTGCGCAACGCCCTGGACTTCCTGCCGCGGCGGGCCGTCGCCGACGACTGCCTCACCGAGCTTCGCTGGATGTTCGAGCGGCGCGACGCCGGCGAAGCCCGGCGGGACCTGGGGGCGTGGCTGCAGAAATGGGGCCAGAAATACCCGAAGCTGTGCGCCTGGGCGGAAGCCAACGTGGAGGAGACCTGGGCCTTTTACCGCATGCCCAAGGAGCACCACAAGCACCTCAAGAGCACCAACGTGCTGGAGCGCTTCAACCAGGAGTTGAAGCGCCGGACGCTCCTGGTGCGGGTGTTCCCCAACGAGGCGAGCTGCCTGCGGCTGGCGCGGGCGCTCGCCGCCGAGATCCACGAGGACTGGCTGGAGGCCCGCTACCTGGATACGTCCGTGCTGCCCGCGGCCGGGGCGGCCCGGCTGGCCGAAGCCGCCTAGATCGCCGACGAAGTGAGACGTTCCGTTTTTGGAATGGGGGCTGCGCGCCCCCAAGCCCCGCGGTTCGGGGGGACAGCCGGGGGCGCTGCCGCGCCGCCGGCGAAGCGCGCCTGAACCGAGGCTCGAACCAACCCAAGCAACCAACCAACCCCAGCCCGCCGCGCCAAAACCCAAACCTTTTTGCAGAACTTGACGCACACAACTCTTGGCCGAGTGGCGCAAGCGCTATGGCAAGGGGAGGGCGGCGGCCGGCGGCCCGCTGATCGCGCCGATCGCGCCGGAGCTGGAG
>CAXUNV010000431.1:0-4491 GCA_964252355.1 uncultured Chthoniobacterales bacterium
GGCGGTGGGGCGGGCTCCGGCGTGGCAGGTGGGCGAGCCTCCGGTGCCGCGGCCGCGCGTTGCTCCAGGTAATCAACCACGTCGGGTTTGGTGATTTGACCCCGCTTGCCCGTTCCGGTGAGCGCCTCCAATGGAATGCGCTCCTCCTCCACGAGGCGCCGCACCGAAGGCGGCAGCACGGGGGCGTCTTCGGCTGGCCCCGCTTCCCCGGCCATGGGCGCAGGCGCCGCCGTCGGGGAAGAACTCGGGCTGGCCGGCGCCGGTGCCACCGCGGCGGGAGCCTGAGGCTGCGCGGTGGCCGGCGCGCCCGGAGCGATCTCGCCCGCCGCCACCGGCTCAATGCAGCCCACCACCTCGCCAATCTTAACTTCAGCGCCCGCATCCACCTGCACCGTCAAGCGCCCCGCGCCGGGCGCCGGGATTTCCGTCGAGATCTTGTCGGTCTCCAGAGAAAAGAGCGGTTCACCGTCTTGCACCACGTCGCCGTTGCCCTTCAACCATGCAGAAAGCACCCCAGACGTGATGGACTCGCCGACCGCCGGCACTTTGATTTCGATGCTCATGGGGGTAAGCAAAACGCTTAGAGGCTAAACGCTTGCTCAACAAGGTGCTTTTGTTGCCGGTCGTGCCACGCCTTCGAACCGACGGCGGGGCTGGCCGCCGCGGCACGCCCGGCATAGGCCGTCGGCCGCCCGATGGTCTGTTCCAACAGCGGCGCCACGTAGGTCCAAGCGCCCATGTTGCGCGGCTCTTCCTGGCACCAAACGTGGGTTTTGACCTTGCCCAGACCGACCAAGGCTTTGGTCAGGCTTTCCGCGCTGAACGGGTAAAGTTGCTCGACGCGCACCAGAGCGGTGTCGCGGCGTCCGTGGGCTTCTTGGAACGCCACCAAATCGTAATACACCTTCCCGCTGCAAAAGATGACCCGCGAGACCTCCTTCGGATTCCCCAGCAACGTCGGACCGAGCACGGTCGCAAACCCCACGTCCGTAAAATCGGCCGTTTTTGACACGGCACGCTCATTGCGCAAGAGCGACTTTGGCGTCATCAGCACCAGCGGCTTGCGGAAATCCCGCTTCACTTGGCGGCGCAAGGCATGAAAATACTGTGCGGGCGTCGTCAGGTTGCACACCTGCATGTTGTCCTCGGCGCAGAGTTGTAGAAACCGCTCCAGCCGCGCGCTGGAGTGCTCCGGCCCCTGCCCTTCGTAACCATGCGGCAGGAGCAACACGATCCCGCTCGGCCGCTGCCATTTGGATTCGGAACTCGCGATGAATTGGTCGATGATGACCTGCGCGCCGTTTACGAAGTCCCCAAACTGCGCCTCCCACAGGCAAAGCATCTGCGGGTAATCGAGCGAGTACCCGTAATCGAACCCGAGCACCGCGGCTTCTGAAAGCATGCTGTTGTAAACGCAAAAGCGGGCTTGGTCGGGTTTGATGTTGGCCAAAGGGATGTACCGCTCCCGCGTTTCAACGTCGTAGAGCACCGAATGGCGTTGGCTGAACGTCCCGCGCCGGCTGTCCTGTCCGGACAACCGAACGGGCACGCCTTCGGCCAGCAAGGTGCCAAACGCGAGCGCCTCACCAAAAGCCCAGTCGTACGGACCGCCTTCGGCGTGCGCCTTGCGCCGGCGTTCAAGCACGCTCTTGCGGATCTGCGGCTGCACCCGAAAGCCTTCCGGGATGAACGTGATCCGGTCGACGATGGCGTCGAGTTCCGCACGCTTTACGCCCCGGGGCGCCTCTTCCCGGTAAGCCGGCTGGAACACCGCCGTCGAATCGTCGAAGCTGCGCCGGAACTCGTGGTGGGTGCTGGCTTCCGTCGTCTGCACCTCTTGCAACGCCGCCTCCAAGCGGGCGCGAAATTCCTTCTCCAGCGCTTCGGCTTCAGCCGCGGTCAGCACGCCCGAGGAGAGCAGGCGGTCTTTGTACAGCTTGGTGACGGGCGGGTGCGCCTGGATCTTCTTGTACATCTTGGGCTGCGTGTAGCTCGGCTCGTCCGTCTCGTTGTGCCCGTACCGGCGGTAACAGTAGAGGTCGACGACGACGTCGCGCCGGAACTCCTGGCGGAACTCGAACGCCCAACGGGCAACCTCCGCGACGGCGGTCGGATCGTCGCCGTTCACGTGAAAGATCGGCGCCTCGATCATCTTGGCCACATCGGTGCAGTAGGTGGTTGAGCGCGCGTCGGCTGGCAGCGTCGTGAACCCGATCTGGTTGTTGACGATCAGGTGAACGGTGCCGCCCGTCTGGTAACCCGGCAACTGCGACAAGTTCAGCGTTTCCGCGACCACGCCCTGTCCCGCAAACGCCGCATCCCCGTGGATGAGCAGCGGCAAGACCTTGCGGCGGGATTTCGTGTCACCCAAGATCCGCTGGCGCGCCCGCGCTTTGCCTTCGACCACGGGGTTGACGATCTCCAGATGGCTCGGGTTCGCGGTCAGCCGGATGGAAACCTCCGCTCCGCTGGCGGTCTGCCGGACACTCTCGTAGCCCAAGTGATATTTGACGTCGCCGTCTCCGGCCACGAGGTCCGGGATGTAGTTCTCCGAAAACTCCCGAAAGATGGTCTGGTAACCTTTCCGTAAGAAGTTGGCCAACACCGTCAACCGGCCGCGGTGCGCCATGCCCATGACGATCTCCTGCACGCCGCCCTGCGGCGCCTGGCCGAGGACCGTCTCCAAAAGGATCATGAGGGCTTCCCCACCCTGGAGCGAAAACCTCTTTTGGCCGATGAACTTCGTGTGCACGAATTGCTCGAAGGTTTCTGCCTCCATCAGGCAGCGCAGCAGGCCTTTTTGCGTTTCGGCGTCCGGGCCGGGGTTCAACACCCGCCCCTCGATGCGCTCGCGCACCCAATCCCGGATGCCCTCGTCTTGGATGTGCATGAACTCGACGCCGATCGAGCCGCTGTACATCGCGCGCAATTGGTCGACGAGTTCTTCCAACGACAGGGTTTCACCCCGACGGAAATGCCGGGAGGATACCGGCCGGTCGAGCGGGACGCCGGCCAACCCCACGCCTTCCAGCGTCAAGGCAGGCAGGTTAACCTTCTTGTCCGCCAGCGGGTCGAGCGAGGCCTGGAGGTGGCCCAATACCCGGTAGCTGTCGACCAAGGCATCCACCCGGTCGCGCAAGTGTTCCATCGCCGCCACCGGCGCGCCGTCGACCGCGGGTGCGTCGCCGTTGGCATGGCCGTTCCGGGCGGGAGCGCTGCCCAATTCAAACCCTTCAAAAAACGCGGACCAACTGGCATCGACGGAGGCCGGGTCGTCCTTCCAGCGCCGGTGATACTCGTCCAGAAGGTCGGCATTCCAGTCGTTCAGATACGATGTTCTCATCTTCGGGCTCTGCAAAGAGCAGTGGGTCGCCAATTTAAACTAAACTTGCCGACACCCAAACGGAAAAACGGGGCTGGACGCGTGGGCCAGAAGTCACGGGTGAGGCGGCGGGTGGCGGGTTCCCGCCCCGCTCGGAACGCGCAACCTGCCATCCGGCACTCGGTTGACACCGCCTCGCCAACGTCAAGGGCAAACGCCTCGTCCCCTACCGTGGCGTGGTTCGACCCGCCAAGCGCGGGAGTTGGCGGGAGCGTCCGTACGTTCTTTTTCCTTTAGACCAGGGAAGCGGGCAGGATTGCCCCGACGCGGCCGTCTCTGCTTTGGGCGTTCAGGGTGCGGCCGAGATTGCCTACTTAGTGGGCTGCCACGCGCTGATCGCGAGCCTGCTCAACACCTTCGACGTCAACTTGCCAGGGACCGAACTGGGCTAATCCCGGCATCGGCATAGACGGTCCAGGCTGCTTCCGAATCGATGGGCTTGTGCTGGATGCGGGGCTTTCGACAGACTCCCGCTCGCGCCGTCCATCCTTCAACCAAGGTTTTTTGCGCCAAGCAACCGGAGCGTTTCCTGGTCGGGGCCGCCCGGATAAAACTTTCCAAGCAGACGGTGAAACACCGAGTCCGGCGCGGAGACGCTGGCAAAGAGAGTGGCGCATGATCGCAGCTTCAGATCGTCGGGTGAGCCGAAGATTTCGGTGGCGTTGCTTCCCGCGTTGGCGACCACCGCTTCCGCGCACGCCAACAACCTGGGGCCTAGGACGGGATGATCGAGATACGCGCAGGCTTCCTCGGCGCTTTTGATTCCGTAGCGTTTCGCCATGGAGCTGAACCCCAGCCCGTCGATCTGCGGAAAGATGTACCACATCCAATGCGTGCGCTTGCGCCCGCTCGTCACCTCCCGCAACGCGCGTTCGTAATCACCCTGCTGCGCCAAAACAAAGCGGTTGAGATCGTAGGGGTCATTCATCGCAGGAAAGTGCGTTCCGCGTTAGGAAAAGTCCATGCGGCTCGGGCTGGTAGTCGACCGCCGTGACCTCGCGGTCGGCCGCGACCAAGGTGGGGCCTGCGGGATGGTGCAGGCCCGGCACCCTCCGCCCGGCCTCACTTCCCCTTGGCAGCCGCCCCGCCCCGCCGGCCTCCGGTTTTCG
>CAXUNV010000432.1:0-4481 GCA_964252355.1 uncultured Chthoniobacterales bacterium
GTCTTGGTCAGGCCGCGAAGCGGCCAGCCTCACCGCAGGCACAGGGAGCCACCCTCTGGGGTCGTCAAGGGTGGCCCACCGTAAACCACTCTAGTTCACTTCAGGTAACCCGCCTGCTTCATCACACGATCAGCTTGGGCTTGGTTCGCTTGCATCGTTTGCTCTAACGAACTCTTTCCGGTCACCAACCCGGCAACGTTTTGACCCACGCTCGTGCCCAAAGATTGGAACTCCGGGATGCCGACGAAGGTGATGCCCGTGTACGGAACCTTCTTGATGCACGGGTTCGTCGGATCAGCCGTCTCCATTGCCTTCAACGTCTGCTCAGCGAACGGTGCCGCCTTCTGGTACTCGGGATTCTCGTAGGTCGATTTGCGGGTTCCCGGCGGCGCCGAAGCCCAACCGATGTCATCGGCCACCAATTGGATGTAGTCCTTGGAGGTCGCCCATTCCGCAAACTTTCTACCCCCTTCCGGGTTCTTGGCGTGCTTCGGGACGGAGAAAGCCCAAGACCAGAGCCAGTGCGAGCCGTTGGGTGTCACCGCGATGGGTGCTGGCGCATAGCCGACTTTGCCCGTCACCTGGGATTGTTTGGGGTTTTCCAAGATCCCGCCCGCCACGGTGGCATCGATCCACATCGCCGCCTTGCCGCTGGCGAAAAGGGTGAGATTTTCGTTGAAGCCGTTCGCCGTGACCCCTGGCGGCCCGTACTTCTGCGCCAAGTTCACGTAAGTCGTCAGGGCGTTTTTCCATTCCGGGGTATCGAGGGTCGGCCGCCAGTTCATGTCGAACCACGTGGCGCCAAAGCTATTGGCCATCGTGTCGACGGTAGCCATGTTTTCGCCCCAACCGGGTTGGCCGCGCAACGCGAGGCCGTAGACCCCGCCCGCTTGGTCCTTCAGCGCCTCGGCGAATTTGGTGATGTCCTCGTAGGTCGGCTGCTCGGGCATCGTCAGCCCTTTCTGCTCGAACAGGTCCTTGCGGTACATGAGGAATGAGCTTTCCCCGTAAAAAGGCAAGGCATACAGCTTGCCATCATAGGAGAGCCCGTCGCGCAACGGTTTGAACACGTCATCGAGGTCGTACTCGCTCGAGACGTTCTCCATCGGTTGCAGCCAGCCGCGTTTGGCGAAGATGGGCGTCTCGTAGAGGCCGATGAAGACCAGGTCGAACTGGCCGCTGCCGGTGGAGACGTCGGTGGTGACCCGCTGGCGCAGGATGTTCTCCTCGACGATGACCCATTGGAGGGTGATGTCGGGATTTTTCTCGGTGAACTTTGCGGAGAGCTTTTTCAGCTCGAGCATGTCGGGGTTGTTGACCGCGGCGATGGTCACCGTCGCGTGTTCTGCCTGGGCGGCAAATGCGCCCAGGAGCAGGGGACAGAGGAAGCTTAAGAGGCGTCGTTTCATGAGGGGAACTTTGGCGTTGGGTTTGCTGGCGTGATTGCGCCGCAAGACGTCGGGTGCGGCGAACCGATCTTCAGTCTGGTTTCGGGTCTGTCTCTCTTTGACTGCGGACGGCGGTTTTGGTTTGGGTTGAACTGCAGAAAATGGGCGCGGACCGCGTCGGCTGCGGCTGGGTAGGGGAGTTGCCCGCCAGGGAGGTGCCGCCCGGTTTGGCATTTGTCATTCGGCCTTTGTCATCCGCCTCGGCGGCTACCAACATGTGTAACCCCCATCGACGACCAAATTGCTCCCGGTAAAAAAGCTGCTCGCATCGGAGGCCAAGAAGACCACGGCGGGCGCGATCTCCTGCGGTTCGCCGATCCGGCCCATCGGCGAGAACGTCAGCCACGTCTCGTACCAATCGCTCCGGATCTGCCCTTTCGGCGTCATCGGCGTATTGATGTAGCCGGGAGAGATGCTGTTGACCCGCACCCCCCGTCGGGCCCACTCGCCCGCCAGCGATTTCGTCAGCATGATCACACCCGCTTTGGCCGCGTTGTATGCGCATTGGGGTTGCGGGTTGTTGGAGATCAACCCGGACATGGAGGCGGTGTTAATCATGCTGCCTTTGCCTTGGGCAAGCATCGCCTTGCCAAACTCGCGACAACAATAAAACACGGAGTTCAGATTGATGTCGATCACCTTGAGCCAGTCGTCGTCGGTGCACTCCTCGGCGGGTACGGTATGGGCGATGCCGGCATTGTTGAAGGCGACGTCGATCCGCCCATGCGTGTTTAGGACGTACTCCGCCAAGGTGCGCACCTCGGCCGGATGGGTCACGTCGGCCGCGAAAAAGTCGAGGCCAGCTTCTTGCGCGACCTTTTCTCCCCGTTCCGCGTTGAGGTCGGAAATCACCACGGTCGCCCCGTTTTCCCGTAAGGCGAGGGAAGTTGCCAAACCGATGCCACCGGCGCCTCCGGTGACCACGGCCACCCGATTCTGCAAAGGGAGCGTCGTAGCGCCATTCATCGGACAACGGAATCTTTCAAGGTCTGGTCCTTGGTCTGGCCAGGGTGGGTTTGACGTGGGTTTCTCGGCGCTCGCCCGGGTTGCTCGAACTCAGGCCGCGGCCAACGCCGCGACGGAGATCGCCGGCAAGTCCGTTTTCGCCTCTTGCAACTGCGCGAGCAGCGGCTTGGCGTGCGAGGACGCGCCCATCAGCGCCAACTTGGCGCGAGCCATCTCGCTGACTTTTTCGCTGGCGCGCCGCATGGCGATGTGGTGCACGGGTTCGTCGCCGCTGACCTTCAGGGACGCGCCCTCTTGGAACCCGCTCATCCAAGCGCGGTAGAGGTCTGCCCCGACGTTGACCTTGACCACGTTCATCTGCAACGCCTCGCGGAGGTCGTCGGGGTGGATCCCGCTGCCCCCGTGCAACACCAACGGTGCGGGCGTCACGCCGGCGATTTCCTCCAACAACGGAAGGTCAAGCCGGCTGCTCTGGCCGTGCACCGAGCCGACGGCTGGTGCCAAGGTGTCGATGCCAGTCTCCTCTACCAAGCGTCGGCTATTCTCGACCGAGGCCTTTTCTACGCGGTTCCGGTGACCTTCACCCCCTCCGAACAGCCCGAGCTCGGCCTCGACCACGGCGCCCATGCCATGCGCGATGGCGGCGATGTAAGCCGCCCCGCGGATGTTCTCTTCCAAAGGCAGGTGCGCCCCGTCGTACATCACCGAGTAATAACCGCGCCTGAGCGTCTGCAAAATCATTGCGTCGCTGTCAGGGTGGTCTTGGTGAATCAGCACCGGCACGCGGGCTTCTTCAGCCAGGATCCGCAGCAGTTGCGGCAACACGTTCAGGCCGCCGTAATGGATATCCCCGAAGTAATTCTGCAGCATGACCGGCGCGTCCTCCGCCTCGGCCGCGACGATGACCGCGCGGGCCGTCTCCAGGTTGCAGACGTTGAAAGACGGAACCGCGAAGCGGTTCCGCAGCGCGTAATCGAAGAAGAGGCGGGGTTTGGTGACGTGCATGGGTGAGTAGGTTGGCGTTTCCGGTTTCGGGAGCCTGGAAAGGTGTCGTTTGCCGTCGCGTTGGGTGATGACGGGTGGCGTGCAGCCGACGCGTCTGCTGACTGGTCCAACGCGCCACATATATGCGGACTTGCGTGGTTTGCGCAACGTTTTTCTCAGCACAATGCGTATTTCACGCATGATTTTGCGTGATTTCAGAGGAACGTGCCGCTACGGTTTTCGGCCGGTACCTCCGGCTGCGAAGACCCGTCAACCTGCCTCGTGAACGCCAAACCGATGCGCAAAGATTCGCACGCGCCGCTCGTCCGTCGGCACCAGGAGTTGCTCCAGCTGGTAGAAAGCCGCGGGCAGATGAGCGTGGACGAGTTGGCGCAGCATTTCGCCGTTTCCGACGACACCATCCGCCGCGATCTCCAGCACTTGGAAAGGCGCAAGGTGCTCCTGCGCACGCACGGGGGAGCCGTCTCGACGGCCTTATTGGTCCACAACGAAACGCCGTTCTTGACCCGCGCCCGCGCCCACGCCGACGCGAAGACCCGGATTGGGCGGGCAGCCGCCCAACTGATCGCCGACGGCGAAACGCTGCTGGTCAACGCCGGTTCGACCACCTTTGCGTTCGCGGCCAACCTCGGGCCGCGCCGCCGGCTGACGGTTGTCACCAACAACGTGGCCATGCTGGCAGCCTTGCCGGCGGAAGCGATCCAAGACGTCTACCTGTTGGGCGGCCAATACCGCATGAGCTTGGGATCAACGGTGGGCCCGGTGGCGTTCAGCGCCGGCACCATCAGCGTGGATACGGCCGTCATCGGGGTTAGCGGCTTGACGGCTGCCGACGGCTTGTCCACGACTCATCTGGAAGAAGCGGCGATGCACGCGCAGATGATCGCCTCCGCCCGGCGCACGGTGGTTGTCGCGGACGCTTCGAAATTTGGACACAACACCTTCGCCCAAGTCGCCCCGCTCAGCGCGGTCGACACGTTGGTCACCGACGCCGAGCCCCCGACGGATCTCGCCGCAGCCCTGAGCGGAGCCAACGTCGAGGTGATCGTGGCACCCATCTGA
>CAXUNV010000433.1:0-4471 GCA_964252355.1 uncultured Chthoniobacterales bacterium
GTCGACGGGGGGCGCCGCAGGAAGAATATGGGGGGGGCCTCGGATGCGGGAGTAACCGTCCGCCGGGTTACATGCGCGGCGTCGTTCAACGGGGCAGGGAACCGGCACGGGCGCGGCAGCGACCGTTCCTCGCAAAGTGGAAGGGTTGGATTGCGGTCGGTCAGCTTTGCGGTCCCAAGCCGAAGGCTGGCATCACCCCTTTCTTCTCGTCCGCCGCGCAAACGACGCGGACGACCGCCAGCTTTTCGGCCCCCCATGCCTAGCCGTCGATCTTCAGAAACGGGCAACAATGCTGTTCGGCTTGCGCAACCAGGACAGCGGCGAGATCCTCGTCGGTTTCGCGAACGACCTGACCCCGATGCCCCGGCCCGCGGCTGGTCCGGAATCCGGACGGCACGCCGTCGGTCCACAAGCAGAGCGACCCGCAAAAGGTCCTGGCCCTTAACCTGGGGTCTAAGCATGGCCGGGGCGCTCGTCGCCTTGGCGATGTCCTCGATCGCAGGGCCGACCTGTGGCTGGCCTTAGAGGAGTCCGGTTAACCATTTCAAAAAGAACTAACCGTTACCGGCGCAGGCACTCCGGCTTTCACCCGCCTGCGGTGGTAATCACCTCTTCCCTATGCCATTCACCCTTGGAATCAATCACGGGAGCAACTCCGTGCGGGCAACCCGGGCATGGGCGCTAAGTTAAGGGGGGCTCCTGCGGCGGGAAACGGGCGGGGACGCCCGCGCTCCCCTGGGCCGTCCGAGCGACGCTTCGCGGTTCCGAAACGCCGGGCTTGGAGTCCTTAACTTAGCGCTGATGGGCCATCCGGGAGTTGCACGACGTCCTCGGGGATCTCAACCGGTGCGCCGCTCCCTCTGGCTCTCTCGAGTCATGAAAGAGCCCAGCAACCTTAAAGCAGCCCAGATGGGACTGGATTCGGGAGGGGTGTGAGGGTCTAGTCTCAAGCGGTCCTCATAACCCCCCCGGTTCTCACGCGCTGCTCGGCCTTTCTCCCTCAAAGCTCGCCATGAAAAATCTCCAATCCCCCGAAATCTGGTTCATCACCGGCAGCCAGCATCTTTACGGCCAGGAAACGTTGCGACAAGTGGCCGAACACTCGCAGAAAATCGTGGACGAACTGAACGGCACCCGGCGGCTTCCGCTCAACGTAGCCGCCCAGCCGGTCGTCACCCGGCCGGAAGAGATCCGCGCCGTTTGCCGGCGCGCAAACGGCGAGCCCAACTGCGCCGGCCTGATCCTGTGGATGCACACGTTCTCGCCCTCGAAAATGTGGATCGGCGGCCTCTCGGCCTTGAGCAAGCCGTTCCTGCACCTGCACACGCAATTCAACCGTGACTTGCCCTGGGCCGAAATCGACATGGATTTCATGAACCTCAACCAGGCCGCCCACGGCGACCGGGAAGCCGGGTTCATCCACACGCGGTTGCGCCTGAACCGCAAAGTCGTCGTGGGCCACTGGTCCGACGAAGAAGTGCAAGCACGCGTGGCGGCGTGGATGCGGGCCGTCCGCGGCTGGCACGATTGGCAAGGGGCAAAATTCGCCCGCTTCGACGACAACATGCGCGAGGTGGCCGTTACCGAAGGCGATAAAGTGGCGGCCGAAGCTAAATTCGGCTACTCGGTCAATGGCTACGGCATTGGCGATTTGGTGGGACACGTCAACGGCGCCAGCGACAAAGCCGTCGATAACCTCTGCGCGGAATACGAGGAGCGCTACGACGTGGTCGAGCCTTTGCGCAAGGGGGGCGCACGCCACGAAGCCCTCCGCGACGGCGCGCGGATCGAGCTCGGCCTGCGCGGTTTCTTGGAGGACGGCGGGTTCAACGGGTTTACGACGAATTTCCAAGTCCTGCACGGGATGAAACAATTGCCCGGACTGGCCGTGCAGCGGTTGTTGGGTGACGGCTACGGGTTTGCGGGCGAAGGCGATTGGAAGACGGCCGCCCTGGTGCGGGCGATGAAGGCCATTGCCGCCGACCTGCCCGGCGGCACGGCTTTCATGGAGGATTACACCTACCACCTGCACCCCGACGGGCACCTGGTGCTCGGCTCCCACATGTTGGAGGTGGACGAATCGATCGCGGACGGGAAACCGAGCTTGGAAATTCACCCCTTGGGCATCGGGGGCAAAGAAGACCCGGTGCGGCTGGTGTTCAACGCCCCGGCCGGGCCGGCGCTCAATGCCTCGATCATCGACCTGGGCAACCGTTTCCGGCTCATCGTCAATGAGGTCAAAGCCGTCAAGCCCCCGGAAGCCTTGCCCAAGCTGCCCGTGGCGCGCGCCGTCTGGGAATGCCTGCCGGACTTCAAGACCGCCTGCGCGGCCTGGATCTACGCCGGGGGAGCCCACCACACCGGGTACAGTTATTCGGTGACCACCGAGCACCTGGAGGATTTGGCTGCAATCGCCGGGATTGAACTCGTCCTGATCGATAGCCGGACGGAGCTGCGTGAGTTCAAACGGCAGCTGCGTGAAGGCGAGATTTATTACCACTTGGCGCCCGGCCTGGGACGCTTGTAAGAGAGGACGTTCCGCGCCGACCGACGTTTCCTATGAGCAGTTATCGCGAGATCAAGGCGGAGTGCTACGAAGCGAACCTGTTGCTGCCGGAATACCGGTTGATCGATCTGACCTTCGGCAACGTCAGCGTCGCGGATCACGCGCGCGGCGTCTTCGCGATCAAACCGAGCGGCGTGGATTACGCGCGGATGAAGCCGGAAGACATGGTGGTCGTGGACTTTGCGGGGCGCACCGTGGAGGGGTTGTTGCGCCCTTCCTCGGACACGCCCACGCACCGGCGTTTATTCCAGGCGTTCACGGCCATCCGGGCCATCGTCCACACCCATTCGCGCAATGCCGTCGCCTTCGCTCAGGCGGGCCGGGAGATCCCGTGCCTGGGCACCACCCACGCCGATCACTTCTACGGAAGCGTGCCGGTGACCCGGCCGATGACGCCCGAGGAGGTCGGGGCCGGTTACGAATGGGAAACGGCGAACGTCATCATCGAGCGTTTCCACGGCCTTGACCCGGCCCGGGTCTGCGCGGTGCTGGTCCAGAGCCACGGGCCCTTTGCGTGGGGCCCGAGCGGGAAAAAAGCCGTCGAAAACGCCCTCGCGTTGGAAGTCGTCGCGGAAATGTCGATGAAGGCGATGCAACTCAATCCCGGCGTGGCGCCGATTTCACAAGCCTTGCTCGACAAGCATTTCCTGCGTAAACACGGCGCCGGCGCCTACTACGGTCAGCACCTGGAAACGTCAGAAACATGAACGGTGGGTTCAGGCGGTCGCGTGGTTTCTACGGACCGAAGCTCAAATCCCCCCGCCATTGCCGTGCACCTGCCCCATCGGGAAAGGCGGGTCAGGGATGACCTGCCCTGGGGCCATGCGTCGTGAAGCCGGTGGTTTTTCCACTTCCCACCATTCGTCCACGGGAGCGGCCCTCGACGAGGCGAAATAAGCGTAAAGGGATGATTTCAAGCCCTAAGAGATGAACATGAATCGAAACGACACCCGAGACGCCATCGCTCACGCGAGGACGGTCCTTGGCATCGAGCTCGGCTCGACGCGCATCAAGGCGGTGCTGATCGGCGAGGACTACGCCCCGATCGCATCGGGAAGCCATGGTTGGGAAAACCGGTACGAAAACGGCCTCTGGACTTACCGGCTCGAAGATGTCTGGACCGGCTTGCAGGCGAGTTATCGGGAGCTCAGCCGGGAGGTTTTCGAGAATTACGACGTCCCCTTGCAGACGACCGGCGCCATCGGCTTCAGCGCCATGATGCACGGTTACCTGGCGTTCGGTAAGGACGGCAACCTGCTCGTCCCGTTTCGCACCTGGCGAAACACCACGACCGCGCGGGCGGCCGCGGTCCTCACGGAACTGTTGCAGTTCACCGTTCCCCACCGATGGAGCATCGCCCACCTTTATCAGGCGATCCTGAACAAGGAACCCCACGTCCACGACATCCGCTACCTGACCACCCTGGCCGGCTACGTCCATTGGAAACTGACGGGGCAAAAGGTGTTGGGCGTCGGCGACGCCTCGGGCATGTTCCCCATCGACAGCCAAGCCAACGATTACGACGCGGGCAAGATCGCGCGGTTCAACGAACGGCTGGAAGCCGAAGGCATCGCCTGGAAGCTCCCGGACATTCTTCCGAGGGTCCTGCTGGCAGGAGACGACGCAGGCGTGCTCACCGAAGAGGGCGCCGGGCTGCTCGACCCCACGGCCCAACTTCAAAGGGCCATTCCCCTCTGTCCGCCCGAGGGCGACGCCGGCACCGGCATGGTGGCCACGAACAGCGTGGCCGAGCGCACGGGGAACGTTTCCGCAGGAACCTCCGTCTTCGCCATGATCGTTCTGGAAAAGGAACTCTCCAAGCTGCACCCGGAGATCGACATGGTGACGACGCCCAGCGGCAAGCCGGTCGCCATGGCGCACAGCAACAATTGCACCTCCGACCTC
>CAXUNV010000434.1:0-4469 GCA_964252355.1 uncultured Chthoniobacterales bacterium
TCGCTGCGCGAAGCGCTGCGGGCGGGGGTGGAGCTCCGCTCGGTCACGGGCGCCGGCGGTCCCTGCCGTGCGCTTCACCGTGGCTCAGGCTTGGTGGCGGGTAAGGCAAAACACCTCTTGCCCTACCCATCTTTCGGTCACAGCGTTCCACGCGCCTTCTGTGCTCCCCGGTAAATCGCTGTGATCAATCGCATCCGAACGGGCGATGCAGATAGGTTGTTTGGCGGTGTGCCGCCATCTGACGCTTCGACGCGCTTATGAGACTCCTTCTTTGCCTCCTGCCCGTCTTCGCGGCATCTGCGTTTGGGCAACTGACGTGGGAGAAACCGTTGCAAACTTTTGTCCCTGCACCGCTGGATAAAGGGATCATCGCCCACTATCGATTCGCGAACCGCGGGCGCTTGCCCATCACGATCCGTGAGGTCCGGACATCCTGCGGCTGTACCACCGTCGCCTTGTCCAAACGGGATTACGCCCCCGGCGAAAGTGGGGAGGTCGAGGCAAGGTTCCAGTTTCTCGGACGGATTGGGCACCAAGAGAAATGGATTTACGTCGCCACAGATTTCCCCTTGGAGGATCCCGTGTGGTTGCGGTTGGTGGTGGACATTCCCGAGACGGTCAGCATCGAACCGGAACTGCTGCGGTGGCGACTGGGCGATCGGCTTGAGCCCAAGACGTTGCGGATTGCCGTGGCGGAAGGGTTTCCAGCGAGGGTGACGTCGGTGCGCTCGAACGATCCGTCGATCAAAGTGGAGGTTCGCGAGACCCAGCCTGGCAAAGTTTTGGAGGCAAACGTCACGCCGAACGCCACGGCAGAACCAAAGAACGCCGTCCTCTCCATCCAGACGGACTACCCGCCGGAGCATCCGGACGTGTATCACGCGTTCGTGCGGGTGGAGTGACCGCGTCGTTGCTGGCGGGGCGCCTACCCTGGGGAGTCATTCTCCCCGTGCGCCCGAAGGTTCGGTGGTGCTGGAGGAGGAGGCTTGCGGGGGGCTGCCGTCGCGTCGCGGGCCCGTCCCAGATAAAGTTCATGCATCAGACGATCGTCCCGTAGTTCCGCGATGGGACCCGCCGCGACGATCTCTCCGTGCTGCAGCAGATAACCGCGTTCCGCGACCGACAACGCCAGCCCGGCATTCTGCTCGACGAGCAGAACCGACGCGGAAAACTTGTCACGGACGTCCAGGATCACGGACCGTACTTCCCTGACCAGCAAAGGTGATAGCCCAAGCGAGGGCTCGTCGAGCAACAAGATTCGAGGACGAGCCATCAGGCCGCGCGCGATCGCCAGCATCTGCTGTTGGCCGCCACTCAGTTCCCCAGCCCGCGCACCGCGTTTTACGGCGAGTACTCCGAAGAGCGTTTCCATCAGCCGGAGGTCCTCGTCGATGGCCGCCCGGTCCTTGCGGCCATAAGCGCCGAGGCGCAAATTTTCCTGCACCGTGAGGTCGGCAAAGACGCGCCTGCCTTCAGGCACCATCACCACGCCCAGGCCAGCCATCCGATCGGCGGGCATGCCGGCGACGTCGCGACCCTGCCATCGGATGGACCCTTTCTTAGGACGCAACAACCCCGCGATGGCTCGCAGCAGCGTAGACTTGCCCGCGCCATTCGGGCCGAGGATGGTCACAATCTCCCGTTGGCCAACGGTCAGCGAAACGTCGCGGCTCACCACGACCGCGCCGTAGGCCGTCCGCAGGTGCTCGACCTCCAAAAACTTCATAGGTCGGTTCCGAGGTAAACTTCCGCGACTTTGGCATCGTTGAGAACTTGGGACGGCGGTCCCTCCGCGATCTTCGTGCCGAAGTTGAGCACGACGAGGCGCTCGCATAACGCACCCATCAAAAACATGTCATGATCGATGAGGCACGCCCCAATCCCCAGTTTCGGCAACCGAAGCACCAGGTCCATCAGGTCGTCTGCCTCACTATGACTCAGGCCTGCCGCCGGTTCGTCGAGCAGCAGTAACTGCGGACCCATCCCCAAGGCCAGGGCGATGCCGAGACGGCGAAGGTTTCCGAAGGGCATCGCGCCTGCGATTTCGTCACCTTGGTCGCTTAGACCCACAAAACGGAGCAGTTCTTCCGGGGTGCCGCCCACGGCTCTGGCGACGGCGTCGCCAGCCCGGCGGTGCTCGCACGCGATGCGGACGTTCTCGCGGACGGACAACCCGGGAAAGGACATCGCCTGCTGAAACGTCCGTACCAACCCTCGGCGCGCGATCCGGTGAGCCGGTTGGCCGGTGATCTCCCTGCCCTGCCAAACCACGCGGCCAGAGGTCGGTTTATACACGCCGGTGATGACGTTGAACAGCGTGGTTTTGCCAGACCCGTTCGGTCCGATGATGCCGCTGATCTTGTCCGACTCGATCGCCAGGTCCACCCCGGCCAAGGCCACCACGCCGCCGAATTGCTTGCGTAGCCCCGTAATCTCGAGCGTCGCCATGGCGTTCACCCGACTTTCCAGATCATCGCCGTCTTGGCGAAAGCCAACGGTAGATGGCCAAAACGCCGGCACTGACTCCGCCAGGCAGCAGCAAGATCACGAGCAAAAGACCGACCCCATAAGCGATTCGGGAATCTACCGGATTCAACTTCAGGATCTCGGGAAGGAAACTCACCACCGCGGCCCCGACCAGTGGACCATAAAGCAGTCGAGAGCCGCCCAGCATGACCATCAACGCCAGATAAAGGCTTGGAAACGGGCCGTACAAACCGGGGGAGATGTGCCGGAGGTAGTATGCTTGCAGGATGCCGGCAACTCCCGCAAATGTGCCGCTCACCACGAGCGCACCGATCTTGTGCAGGTTCGTGTTGATGCCGACGGCCCGCGCGAGCCTTTCGTTTTCTCGAATGGCCCGGAGCGTTCGCCCATAAGGGGAGTTCACCAGCAGGTAGGTGGCCAGGAGAGAGGCCAGCAGCGCGGTGCCGACCAGGTAGTAGGTGTTCACCAGCTTGTTGAAATTGATGCCAAAAGCCGGACCGATCGGGCCTACATCCAGACCGCTGGCGCCACCGGTCAACGCCCCGCCGTTGGTAAGTGCGATCGTTAGCAAGGCGCAGAAGCAGAAGGTGATGATGATGTAATGTTGCCCGCTGACCCGGAGCGAAGGCAGCCCGATCAAGCCCGCCACCAAGGCGGCAGCCAAGGCGGAGCAGGGGAGCGCCGGCCAAAAACCGATGCCGAACTTCGTCGCCAGGATCCCGGCGGTGTACGCGCCGATGCCCATCAAGGCGGCATGTCCGACCGACATGATCCCAGCCTGCCCAAACTGAAACCCTAGGCCGTAGAGGGCGACGGCCGTGAATCCGGTGGTGACGGCCAGCGACAAAAAACGGTAACCGGGATTCAACGACGGAAATCCAACCAGCAGCGCGACGACGACCGCTGCGGCTACGGCTTCCGCCCGGGACGGTCTCCAACCGGAGTGTTCGTCCACAGGACGGCGCCCCAGTCTCTCCGGCGGGGTTGGGGGGCAACCTCGAGCCGCCGCGGGCGCCTCGGCTGCCGGGCCGTTGCGTTTCATCCTCCGCCCGTCTTGATGGACGATTCAAATTGCGCGCGGACCAAGCGTTCCTCCCAACAGCCCTTGTGGGCGGACGATGAGAATGACGATCATGACGACCAGGGAGTAGGCGTCGGTCCACTCTGGAAAACCATACTGCGCGCTCAGGCCATCCACCAAACCCAGGATCAACCCGCCCAGGACCGCGCCCCCGACGTTCCCAAGTCCGCCGATGAGCGAAACGGCGAATCCGCGGATGATGACGACGCTGCCCGTGAACGGCGTGATGGGAAAAAGGGCGATCATGAGCGCGCCACCTAACCCGGCGAGCACGCTTCCGTAGATGAAGACGGCCGTCACGTAGCGCCTCACCGGAATGCCCATCAGCGCCGCGGTATCCGGGTCGGCGATGCTGGCCCGCAACGCCATCCCATAACGGCTGCGCGAGATGCCGAAGTAGGTAACCACCACCACCACCGTGGTCAGCCCGACGACCACGGCGCGCATGGCGATGATGTCGATACCCCCGATCACCCAAACGCCGCCCACCGGGTCGGGAATCGTCTTCTGAACTTCATTAAACAGCCGGATGACGACGTGCTGAAGGATGACGCTTAACCCGATCGACATGATGAACCCATTCATCGGTCGATCCAACGTGAACCGAAACAAGCCGCGCTCCGCCACAAACCCCAACGCGCCCACCAGCACCATCGCCGCCACCAGCGCCCCAAAGAAGTTCCAGCCGGAGCTGACCAAGAACCAAGTGCACATTCCCCCGAGCATCAAAAACTCTCCGTGCGCGAAGTTCACAATCCCGGCCAAACCAAAGATCAAGGTGATGCCGATCCCGATCAGGATCGTGACGCTGGCCACCGACAGGCTGTTCACCAGCTGTTGGATGAGGATCTGCACGTCGCGGAAAACCTAAGGCGGCCGAAAAATCCTTCGACTTAGCCGC
>CAXUNV010000435.1:0-4466 GCA_964252355.1 uncultured Chthoniobacterales bacterium
GTAGAGGTTTACGCCACCGACGATTCCCCAAGGATCGCTCTGCAGGTAGCGTCCCAACAGAGGGTCGTAGTAGCGGAAGCGATTGTAATGGAGGCCAAGTTCGGCGTCCAAGTAGTGCCCCGGAAATCTTATATGGCACTCAGCCGTGGCGCCGGGCCTCACCTGCGTTCGTCCGAACGGTTCGACTTCGGCACGCCAGACCTCCTTCCCGGTTTCGTCTTCGACCAGCAGAGGAGTGCCTACCTGGTCGGCAAAAAGGAAGAGACGGCGACACGACTCTGGCGACGCGTCCATGGCATCGTAGTCGAGAAACAACAACGGGGTGAGCGCGAGCGGGTCTGCGTAGAGGTAGATCCGCAATCTTCCGTCAGGGGAAACTTCCGCGATCAGTTGGTCAGTGTTCCAGAAGAATTCGGTGGCTTTGCCTTGCCAAACCTTTCGCACGCGCCGGCCTAAGGCGTCGTATTGTGCCTCCCACGGACCGTTGGGCGTCTCCACACGCACAAGTTGGTCGCGGCTGTCATAATGGTAGTTCCACCGGCCGGCCGTCGATTGACGCGACGCGATATGGTTCCGGTCGTTGTATTCGATCTCCGCGTGGTTGGCCGTCTTCAGCCGATTGCCGCTTTGGAGAGTGACGCCGTCCAACCCGGGCTGGTCGAGCAGGTTGTTTGCCGCGTCCCAAGCGAAAGCGTTTACAGAGTCGGCCGTGACGCGCCGGCAGAGTCGGTGCGCTGCGTCGTATTCGTACCGAGTTCTCCCGGTCCGGTTGTCCAACGTTTCTCGCAATTCACCCTCACCAGACCAGTGATACCGTTTGTGCCAAAGGTCACCCGAAGCGTGTTGTGTAGCTTTTAACGCGCACCTGCCGAGCCCGTCGTATTGCGCCACCTCGCGGCTACCATTGCAGAAATGGCGTTCCACCAATCCGTGCGCATAGAGGCGGACGTGGTGCTGCCCTCCACCGGGGTCGGTAATGGTGAGTAGGGAGGGGTTCCGTCGCTCGTAGCGGATCACAAAACGGCCAAAAACCTTGGTTTCAGCCAGCGTGCCGTTCCCATGAAACCCGTGCTCCACACCCAACCCGTTCCGCTTTTCCAAACGACGGTTGCCGTGGCGATCGTACAGGCAGGCGACGAGGTCACTACGTGTGGCGGCGAGCAGGTAACGGCCGAACCGATCGTACTCAAAGTTGTGCTCGTCGCCAGACGCGAGCGTGCGTCTGACGGGAAGATTGCCCGGACCGATCTCTACTTCCAGCATCAGCCGACCATCGCCGGCGTGCTTCACCCGTAAGTTACCCGCGGCGTCGCGCGTGTACCGGTCCCGCAGCGTCCCGTGACGTCGCACTTCGATCAGCTGACCTTTTAAGTCATAGCCGTACTCGCTCCGGTTTCCACCCGCGTCGGTGCAGCAGACCAGTTTGCCTTCTGAGTCATAGGAATACGTGACCGTTTTTCCGACCGGATCCGTTTCGCCGAGCAGGAAGTGCCAGGAGCCGTACTCATACGCCCATCTCCCGCCGTCAAAATCTGTGAACTGCTCAAGGTTGCCAGACGCATCGTAACTCCATTGTCGCGACCTGCCAAGGTCGTCCCGTTGCTGAATCAGCTTACCCAGATCGTTGAAGACCCGGCCGCGTAAAGGGGGCGGCCACCAATTCACACCCAATGGCCGCACGCGAAAGTCGGGAGGCTGCGGCAACGCGTCCATCTCGCTCGGACGAGTCGCCAAGAGTCGCCGCACCTCGTGGGTGAACGGTAGCTCTCGCACGGCGCGCGGGTCGGGCAAGGTAATCGATCGCAGGGCCACCAGTTTTCCCCATTCGTACTCCAACGGATTGGCAGCGACACGCGTGACGAAACGACATGGGACGTTGAGGTTTTCCGGCAACTTGGTCCAGCGCGTGAACGGGGAGATTTTCGCGACGCGTTCTCCCGTTCCGTCGTACAAAATCCGCGTGATGTTCCCGTTCGGGTCAACCTCGGCCGCATCGCGTCCCGCATCATCCTGGAGGAATTGTTGAACCCCTCCCAAAGGGTCCTGGATTAGGATAAGCCTGCCCGCCTTGTCGAAAGTGTAGGTCCAGACGCCGCCGTCCGCCCTGGTGACGGTTGTTAACCGCCCCGGTACGGTGTACTGCAGGCTGACCGCATGCAGGCCGCCGTCTCCCGCGCTGCGAACGCAGCGACCTTCTTGGTCATAAGCAAATCGGAACGTGCAACCTTTGCGACCGGTGCGTAGGACGAGGCGGTGGTTGCCGTCGTAAGCAAATGTGTACCCATGTCCTTCGCCGTTTTTGGTGGCGGTTAGGTGGCCATCCCCGTCGTAGGCGTAGGCCACCAACAGACGGTCGCTTTGACCCCGCGCACCGACCAACGTCAGACTCATCAGCCGCCCACCGGCGTCTTCGACCACGGCGACCCTTCTCCCGACGGAGTCGATGATCGTTTCCAGCCGACCGGATGCGTTGCACAAGAATTCCACTTGGCTTTGGCCTTGGAAAACCCGCCGCAGGCGCGCCGGCTGATCTGACGCGGTAAAGACAAATTCCATGGCGGCTTCACCATGGTGAAAAAGTTCATACTGCCAACGAGTCACTCGGCTCAGCAGATAGCCGTGACGCGCGCACGCGTCTCCATCGTTCGCCAACGCGGGAAAGAGGTATGCACGGCCAACCGGAGCCTCGTACCAAATACCTTCCGGAACCAAGCGTAGCACGCGGTCGAAGTCGTGCGTGTGACCCCGGCCCAAAGCGAGCAATTTACCGCTTTGTGAGCTGTCGTAATGCCGATACCACCAAAACTCCAAAGGGCCGGTCAGGCGGAATTCAAGCCTCCGATCGTACACCGCTCCGGTGAGCGTATCCACGGGGTCTCCCACCAAGTGGGAACCTTTGGCGTCGGAGCAACATCCGGGGAGTTCCGTCCTAAATCTTCGCGAGCGGTTCACTGGCTTGAGCACTGGTTTGCCCCCGCACCCCGGGTCGCCCGATTTACGCCTGCGGCCACGGCCGCATGGATCCCGCTCTGCGCGGTGTGCACGGCGACGCCGCGCACCAGGGCCGCGAAGCTGACGCCCACCAAGACGTTGCTGGCGCCCAGGGTACAGGCGTTCGGCACCACCGGCACCTCGCTGCAGGACGCCGCGCAGAGCGGGGCCAAACAGAAGGCCAACGCTCCGCCATTCACCGTCACGTTTGGGCTGCCCACGGCCGTAGAACCTTGGCTGCCGGGGTACGGGATCGGCGGCAGCAACAGGTGAACCCACGTCTGCCATTTGGTGAAGGCCGAGAAACTCCCTTTGACGCTTTCCCAAGCCGTGGCGCGGCTGCTCGTGGCGATGCCTGTGACGTCTTCGAGGAAACTGGCCGCAGCGCCTCCGCCGGGGGCGTCTCGCGGAATCAGGGCACTAATGCCCGCGATGGCGATATTGGCAAACGTGGTCAAAAGCATGAGGCCGGCCAACTTTGGCACCTGGATCAGGTGGTGGCGCCAATAGGTCAACAGGTTGGTGAAGGTCGGCGGTGCGGGCAGCCCCTGTGGGATGTGCGCGCAATACCCCATCGCCCCGACCGTGCAGGCCGGCATGCCGTTGATGAGCACGAGGCCGCTCGAGAAGGAGGGGAACTGCGGAGTGTTCCACAACTGCAGCGTGCCGATGTAAGGGTGCGGCAGCATCGGCACCGGCACCGGCGAGGGCGGGATCAAAACCGTATGGTAATCAAGTCCCATCACGGGATCCATCAACTTGGCGGCAGGAAACAGGGGCACGAATTCGGTCCGGTTAGGTATTCATTCGACGTGCAGGTCCAAGCGTTGCATCTGCGGGAGCCAGTCGAGTCCGGGGTAAGGGAAGGCGGCGCGCCAGACCAAGTCGACTTGAAGATCGTCGCAGCGGATGAGCACGGTCTGTAAAACGGTTTCGGCCATCGACGAACCGAGGCCGACGTCTAGGGAAATGCGCGGTCGTTCTTCGGGAAGGCGGAAGACCAAGTCGCCCTCGGGCGTGAGATTGAGCAACCGGACCCGTTCATCCCCCGCCAGGAAGGGTAACGCGCAATTCGGCGAGGCTCCGCTGAAAAAGCGAAAGTCCATGGCCGGCAGACGATTTTGCGCGTAGGCCTGCTGCTGCGGCCTCGGCACCAAGGGCGCGTAGGCTTTGCGCAGCTCCGCTTCCAGCGCACGCTGCGCCGGCATGACCCCGGCGTAACCAGAGCGCGGGTGCCATTCTTTGGACACCCAACCGAAACCTGCGGGCACGGGTTGTCTCTCCCAACCGCGGAAGTCGCCCACGCAAAGTGAGTCCGGGGTGAGACGCGCCGTCGGGTCCTCAAGGTTGGGCAACGGCAGGTTGTCCACCGCGCGGACGACGTTGCGGACGGCATACCCCCGCCCGACGGGGTTGCGCGGGTAGACGCACGGCATGGTCTCCTCCGAAAAGAGATCCACGCCGCCGTACGCCCG
>CAXUNV010000436.1:0-4453 GCA_964252355.1 uncultured Chthoniobacterales bacterium
CTATCGGCCTCCGGATCTGAAGCTCCCGCCGCGGTGCAGCGGCGGGAACTCCGCCCGCTCCTGCGCCCCCGCCGTGTTCAGTGGCCGGACGATGCGAGCGAACTGATTTCCATGCGTCGAATCAAACCCTGCTCCATGGTGAAACGCTGCCCCACTTGCTCGTCGGCCAAGGTCGCCCCAGCCAAGTCGCGCACGACAAGATGCACTTCGACCAGGACCCGCCCGCCCTCCTCCGGATGAAAGGCAACCGGTTCCACGTGCGGATCGATCTCGCTCCACTGCTCCGTCCAGTAGGCGCGGACTTCTTCCGGCCCTTGGACAAAGCCGCCTTTGAACGCCCGGGGCCACTCCACGTCGGGGGTCATGAGGGCGAGGGCGGCGTCGATGTCGCGCGCGTTGAAGGCCGCGTAGGCGGCGCGAAGCAGTTCAGTTTCTGGTGCAGATTGGTTTGGCATGAAAGAGAGTGGTTTCGGTGGGGTGAAACTTGGAGGAGAGAAAGATTTACTTCTTGGCCGCCTCTGTATCCTGAAGATTCCACACAAACGACCATCAAAGCCTCGCCCGAGCTTTTCCCGAAGATGGCCCCTTGGTTGAGGCCGGTTCCCTCTTCTGCCGGGTTTAAGACGACGCTTCCTAGAGGAGCAAGGGCGTAGGAGCATTGTGTCTGTGCCAAAAATGCTGCCGCCCGCGGCAAACGCCAAACCGCAAACGCCACACCTTGCACGGGCCGTCCTCGGCTCAATCGTCCGCGGAACGCAGCAGGTAAGCGGCGGCGGCGCAGGTCACGGTGGCGCCGACTGCCAGCGTCAGCAGGTCGTTGACGACGAAAGAGAGGTGGGTGCCGTACATGTTTACCAACCGGAACGCCCGGCAAAAGTGGGTCAACGGGAAGAGCTGGGAGAACAACTGCACCGCCTCGGGCAGTTGCTCCAAAGGCACGAAAGCTCCCGACAACAACAACATGGGCAACAGGAAAAAGATGGAGAATTGCACCGCTTGCGTCTGCGTGCGCGAGATGGAGGAGATGAACAGACCTAACCCGAGGGAGAACAGCAGAAATAGAAAGCAGATCACCGCGATCAACAGCGGTTGATGGAACCGGACCGAGAAGTGGTAATGCCCGATCGCGATGGTGCTGGCGATGAGCAACAGGGAGATGATCAAGTACGGCAGCACCTTGCCGACGACGATCTCGCTCTGCCGCAGCGGGGTGACGAGCAGTTGGGAGAGCGTGCCCACCTCGCGCTCACGCGTGATGGTGCTGGCGATAAGCGTCACGGTCAGCAACTGCAGGATCAGGCCCACGATGCCGGGCATGACGAATTCGATGTAACGCAACCCAGGGTTGTAGAGGATCTGGTTGTCAAACGTCCACGCCGTCATGATCGAGCTGAACCCCTGACGGACACCCTCGGGCAGTTTTTCGCCCATCTCGAACACCTCGTCGGGCAAGGTGTCGATCATGGCGTCCCGCTGTTTCACTTGGAAGTCGGCGAGTGCTTCCTGCAGCGTGCCCTCCAAAGCTGGGGCGGTGTTGGTGTCGGTGCCGTCGAGCACCGCACGGATTTTGAGAGGATCACCGTTGTGCAGGCTCTGTCCCCAACCCGCGGGGATCACCACGGCCAAGCTGGTGTGGGTGTTCACCAAATCGATCTTGCCGTTCGGGTCGCCGCGCCACGGCTTCCAAGCAAACGTGTCTTTACCCTTCAGCAATTCGACGAACTGGGCGCTCTCGGGGCTGTGGTCGGCGTCGTAACACATCGCCGGCACCTCGCGCAACGCGGTCTCCTCGAACGCGTGACCGAACACGAGCGTGAAGAACGGGGGCAAGATGACGATGGCCAGCAGGACACGCCGGTCGCGCCAGACGTGGATGAATTCTTTGTAGGCGATCGTGAGGACCGCGTTGATGAATTCAGCAAACGCCTTCATAACGGCCTCCGGATGATGTTGCCGTCGGGTTGGAGAAATCCTTCGGAATAGGCGCGGAAAACGTCTTCCATGTCGGGTTCAACCCAGCTATGCCCCAAAAGGTTGAGTTCGGGAAACGGCCATTGCTTGAGCCAGGACTGGAGCAGCGCCTCCGGGTCTTCGGCTTGGAGGCGGACGCGCCCGCTGCGCAGCTCGAGGCCGTAGATGGAAGGCACGCCCCGCAACACCTGCATGGCGTGCACCACGGGCTCCACGTCAAGCTCCAACAACCTGCCGTGGAGTCGATCCTTCAACTCCTGCGGGCTGCCTTTCGCGAGGAGTTGGCCTTGGTGGATGAAACCGACGTCGGTGCAGCGTTCCGCTTCGTCCATGTAATGCGTGGTGACGAAGATGGTCGTGTTGGCTTGACTCAACTCATAGAGCAGGTCCCAGATCATCTGCCGGTGGAGCGGGTCCAACCCGGCGGTCGGTTCGTCCAAGAACAACAGGGAAGGTTCGTGGACCAAAGCACACGCGATCGACAGCAGCTGTTTGAAGCCGCCGGAGAGACTGCCCGCGCGCGCGGTCCGCTTGGCGCTCAGGTCGAACTCCTGCACTAACCGGTCGACGCGGCGACGCGCCCGCTCCCCGCTGACCTGGTAAGCACCCGCAAAAAACCGCAGGTTTTCCAGCACGGTCAGGTCGGGATAGAGGCTGAACCGTTGGGGCACGTAACCGAAACGCTGCCGGATGCGCATGCGCTCGCGCCAGATGTCCAGGCCGAAGATCCGCCCAGAGCCCCGCGTGGCGCGGGTCAAGCCACACAACATCCGGATGGTCGTGGTTTTGCCCGCGCCGTTCGCACCGAGAAATCCGAAGATTTCGCCCGGGTTGATCGTCATCGTCACGCCAGCGACCGCGTTGGTGTCGCGAAAACGTTTGACGATGCGATCGAGAACGATGATGGGCTCGGACATGGTTGCTGCGCCGCCGCCGCCGCCGGGCGGTCGCGCCTAGAACTTGGCGGAGAGGTCGATTTCGGCGTACGGCGCCGTGTTGGTGGAGAGCACCTTGTAATCCGCCCGATTGTAATCGAATCGACGGTAGGGGACGGCGCCGCCTTCCAAATCGAGGGAGAAGGTTTTGTTGATTTTGTAGGTTAGGCCACCGCCCACCCGGATCTCCTCGTATTCCACGATGGCGTTGTCCAGCTTCTTGGTGGCGCGGTCCCGGCCAAAGTCGGTGTTGACGCGATAGGTGTCGCCGACCAACCCGCCCCCGACGTGAAGCGTGAGGGCGTCATTCAACTGGTACTGCAAGGCCGGTTTGGGCGCGATCGCGTTGACCGTGAAGCGGTCGTTCACGTGCCAGAGGAACCCGATGGCCGGAAACAACGGGAAGTCGCGCTCGTAGTTCACGCTTGCGCCCACGATGAAGAAGAGGCGGTCGCTGTAGACGTACGACGCCCCGATTTGCACGGGCACGTTGAACTGACGCGTCGAAAACCTGCGCAGGTCGCCGTAAAAACCGGGCAGCGCCTCCACCCGCATGAAAATGGCCGGGGCGAGTTGCAGGTCGGCCCCAAGCGATAAATTCAATGACTCCAGAGTGTTCGGCACTGTCGAAGCCGGGTCGGGGTCAAACCAGAATCGCTCCCAGTTCAGCCCCAACCGCCAAACCGGGGAGTTCGGGTTGGGTTGGAACGTCGACAGGAGCGAGACGGAAGAGTCCACCTCTTCAAAGGAGGCAAAGCGTTGGTTTTTGCGGTGGGCATGCCCACTGCCGAGGTAAGCAACGTCGGTGTCGAAGTCGAAGTTGACGGCCGCCACCCGGTCTGCGGCGGGGCCGTTGGTTGTCGGCGGCACGACGGGTCCGGCCACGGCGGTAGCCCCAAAAGCAAGGACGAGCAAGGCGCACCAGGGAGCGGCCAAAGCTTGGCGGCTGATGTCGGCGGGGCGGTTCGAGCGAAGGGAACAACCCGACAGGCAACTCAGCAGACGTGGGGGATGGAGGGGTGAGCGCATCGCAACCGGCCCACTCTCTCAACGCCCGGACCCGTAGTCACGCAGGAAAGCCTTGACGTTCTTCTGGATTTCGCGCATGAACGCCGCGCCCGACCCGACGCGCTCGATGCCGCGCAATTCACTAAAGGCCGGAGAGGAAATCAGGTCGACTCGCCAGACCAACGTCCCTTGACCACCGTCCACCGGGATCGGCCAGAACCGGTAAAACGACAGCAAGACGTAGAAGCCGCCGCTGGAGTAGTAAGTCACCTCGGCGGCCTCGGCCCCGTCACCCACGGTGGCGGTGTTGAATGCGCTCAGGCTGATGGCCCCTTGGCCGTCGGCGTCGAACAGCTGGTAACTGCCCGAGGAAGCTCCGCGGCCACGCAGTCCGGACCGCTCGATCGCTGGCCCGAACGCCGCGCGGATCTTCGGGGCTTCACTGAGAAGCCGGGAAGCGTCGTCCGCGGCGCGCACCGGCCCCCCCCCCCCGTCGCAGGCCCGCCCCCCACCCATGCCGCCCCGGACGGAGGCGGGGG
>CAXUNV010000437.1:0-1480 GCA_964252355.1 uncultured Chthoniobacterales bacterium
CTTCGATAAGGCCGAGGTCGTCCCCGAGCCCCAGCCATGGGCCAAGCTGGTCGCAATCGAGTCAGGCACCGCGTCCGGAGTCATGCGCTCCCAAGTGCCCCCACTGGAGAAAGGTTGTCCCTGGCGCATGTGACCCCAGACGGTGCGGATGACCGAGAGCGCCCCGGCCGCGTCGCCGGCCTCGAAGCGCGCCCAAGCGTCAAAGCTGGAGGCAAACGGACTGATGATCGGCTGCCCGAAGTTGCCCAAGCCCGAACCGGCCGCAAAGGCCAACGGCCCGTTCGGGGTCTGAAGTGCCGCCTCGAGTTTTTGCAAGATGGCAATCCGCCGGTCCGGCGGGGCGACCCCGAAGAGCACCGCAAAGGCGTTGGCGTCCTGGGCCGCCGGGCCGCGCTGCAAATCGCTGACGTCGTACAAGCCGGTGCCGGCATTGAACAATGTGGCGTTGATGGCGGCCTTCACCAAGGCGGCCTCTGCGTCGTAGCCTGCCGCGGCATTGGCTTGGCCCAAAGCAGCGCCCAAACGCGCTGCATCACGCAAGGCTGCGTAATAATGGACGTTGACCTGGGTCACCGCCGGCGTGCCCGCAGGCCCCGGATCCAAATGCCAATTGGCACCATCGAATCCCGAGGCGACCAGGAGGTGTCGTGCGTCGGTGTTGGCGCGCAAGTACGCCAGCTCCCCTTGCGTCACCGTCCATTCCTGGCGTACGAACTCCAAGTCGCCCGTGTAGAGATAGTAATCGTAAAGGTTGGTGACGAAGTAGATCGAGTAGGGCAGGCCCCAGCGGTAGAGGCTGAAAGTGTTGTCCGCGGCCGTCAAGCCGGGCACCAATTGCGGGGGCAAGTCACCGAGCACGCGCCCATCGGAAAGCGGGTAGCTGCCGAACAGTCGGAGCGAACCTTTCACGTACTCACTCGCGCCGTTGGCGTAATAGATGGTGGGCCCCGCCACCGCCAGGTCGCCGCTCCAGACGTAACGGTCGCGCTTAGGCCCGTCGAGGATCGTGGGCAGGGGGTTGGAGTTGGCGGTAAACCCGCTCAGGGCCGAAGGGTCAGTCAGCGCGGAAGCGTAGAGCGCGTGGCCGTTCGAATCCGTGACGGACAAATTGCGGAACCGGCCTTCGGCACCCTGCGCGTTGGCGAAACCCACCGATCCAGAGCCGAGCCCGCCGATAAAGCCTCCCAGGTTGGCGACGCTCACGCTCAGACGGGTTCGGCCGTCCACGGCGGCACTGACGAGATTGCCGGTCGCCACGGTTTGGACCCGGTGCCAACTGCCCAGCTTGAGGTCAAACGGCAGGGTGACCTCACCCAACGGCGTGTCGTCGGACTGACGGTAGGCACGCAAGGCGTTGGGCCGACCGAGCGCGTCGTCGTTGGCCGCCAGGGTGAAGCGGACGCCGTCGGTGGGACCGCCCCGGACGATCCACGCGGCTTCGTTGGCGAGCACCTGCACCTCTGCGGTGACGGTGTAGTCG
>CAXUNV010000437.1:1490-4443 GCA_964252355.1 uncultured Chthoniobacterales bacterium
ATTTGCGCCCGCTTGGTAGACGCAATACTCCTTGCCCGGCACGACCACTCCCTCCGGAGTGGGCGTCCAAGTCGGGGGCAACGCGCGCGCCGGCACCTGATTGAGCCGCAAGGTGTAAGCGCCCAGCTCCCAGATCTCATTGAGGGCAGGATCGCTGCAGGCGAAGCGGCCCTGGTTGATGTTGGGCGGCGGTATGAAGAAGGTGGGCCGGATGCCGACGCCCCGCAGGGTCACGCGGCCCGGGGTGGCCAGGGTGAGAGCCTGGAAGCGCTCGCCGCCCTGGATGAGCCGGTTGACGATCGGGTCCGGGCGGTTCAGGAAGTAAGTGTCGACGCGGGCCAGATCGCCGGCGCCGCAGTTGCCGACGAACGAGACGCCCGCCGGGGAGTTTCCGTCGCCGGCCGGCAAAAGGTACTGGCGCGACTCGCTATAAAAGGCCTGCAGCTTGGGGGTGCCGGAGACGGCGGCGACCTCGAAGACCGGCAGGCCGCCCACGTCGCGGCCGTAATCCAAAATGATCACCGGGGCAGAGCCTTGACCGCTCCAGCTTAAGCTGGCGTTACCCTGATGACCCTCGACCAGCGCCTCGGCGTTTTGGACGTCGCCGGTCGTGCTGACCACGTGCAGGGGCCGCAACAGCGGTTCGCTGGGACTGAAGCTGCGCTCAGCATCTGCCTGGGCGTGGACGGAAGAGCAAAGCCCGCCCATCCACAAGGAACCGGCAGCGGCGAGCAGACGGGCGCAGGGACGCAGAACGCGGCGGGAAAGTTTTTTCATGTTAGCACCATTCTCTTTCACTTGAAGGCGGGAGGGGGGACGGCTTCGGGGGTTTGATTCGCCGTTCCATTTCTCCAAACAATTCAAGGACCACGTCGGCCTCGCCCCGCAAGCTTGGCGAAAGCGGTTCATGGGGCGACAACCCCAGAAATCGCGGTAGCGGCTGCGCTTGGCAAGATGGGCTTTACAACGAATTTCGGTGGACTGGGTCGTGCACGGACAATGTGCAGATTTCACCAACCAAAAATCAAACGCTTCCCGCCTCTCAGGCCTCACCCGAGGGAAGCAGACCCTTGCCTTGCATGCTCGGCGCGTTCCGGTCATAGTGGTGACCGCGCTTTGCCGCTAAAAGGTCCAGAGCGGGCGCAGGAGGTAGGCTTATGTTCAAACGGAAGCTGATTCAACTGACGCCCGATGAGCGGTCGTCGAGCCCTTTTGCTTGGCCGTTTAAAGTCATCCGAGACCTCTTCAACAGCCGGCCTTCCGTGCCCGAGCCGGATTTCGAACCCCTGAACTTGAGCGCCCTGCGCGGAAAAGGGATACGGCTGCCCGGGTACTCACGGTCGGCCCTCGTCAGGCTGAACCGGACGCAGCTTACTTTTCTGGTTTGGATCTTTGAGTTGATCGTGCTGCCGTTGCTGCTCCTGCTGATCTTTTTCTAAATTCGGTTGGCAAGACCAAGAGCTAGCTCAGGTCTTGTCGGTGTGGGCTTGGCGGCCCAGCCATGCATCCAAGGCAAACGCCAACGGGTTGAGGGTGATGGAGATCAGCGCGCCCGCCACGATGAGGCTTAAACCTTCCTTGGGCAGGAGCCGGAGAGAAACCCCTAGCTCTCCCAAGATGAACGAGAACTCCCCGATCTGCGCCAGGCTCGCCGCGACCGTGAGGGCAGCGCCGAGGGTATAACGGAAGCAGAGCACAAGGGCGAAGGCGACCAGCGACTTGCCCACCATGATCACCGCCACGACCGCCAGCACCCGTATGGGCTGCTGCACGAGGATAGCCGGATCGAAGAGCATGCCCACCGCCACAAAGAAGAGCACGCCGAAGGCGTCTTGAAGCGGTTGGAGGTCTCGCGCCGCCCGGTGCGAAAGGTCGGATCCGTTGACCACCATGCCGGCGATGAAGGCTCCCAGGGCGAAAGAGACCCCAAAGAGTTCCGCCGAACCGTAAGCCACGCCGAGGGCAATGGCAGCCACGGTCAGCGTGAAGAGTTCGCCCGAGCCGGTGCGCTCGACGCGCGCGAGCAGGAACCGCAGCACCCGCGAGCCCACGAGGCCCATGATGGCGGCGAAAGCGACCACTTTGCCAAGGGTCAAACCCAAGGTCAGCCAGAGATTGGGTTCTTCGCCGGCCGCCGCACCATGCGCCTCGGCGGGCGTTGCAGGCTGTCCGCCAAGCACCCCAGCCAGGGCCGGCAGGAGCACGAGGACGATGACGGTGACAAGGTCCTCAACGATCAGCCAGCCCACGGCGATGCGGCCGTTTTCGGACTGAAGCTTACCCCGGCCTTCCAAGGCGCGCAGGAGGACCACCGTGCTCGCGACCGACAGCGCCAGTCCGAAGACGAGGCCCGAGCCGAAGCCCCAACCCCACAGGTGCCCCAAGCCTGCGCCCAAGGCGGTCGCCGCGATGACCTGCGCCACCGCGCCCGGCAGGGCGACGTTCCGCACGGCCAGTAAGTCGCCCAAGGAGAAGTGCATGCCCACGCCGAACATCAGCAGGATGACGCCGATCTCGGCCAGTTGCGGCGCGAGCGTCACGTCGGCGACGAACCCCGGCGTGAAAGGGCCGACGGCGATGCCGGCAACCAAGTAGCCGACCAGGGGCGGCAACCGCAGGCGCGCAGCCAACAGGCCGCCCACCAGGGCGTAAACCAAACCCACCGCAATGGTGGAGATCAAGGCGGTGTGATGGGGCATGGGAACGAATTTCCTAGCGCAAGAGGGGCCACGGCGCGAGACGCCCTCGCCCGGCACAATTGCCACGCGACGGACGGCACTGGCCCGAACGCGGTCAGCCTTTAGGGGGGAGGCACCTCTCCGGCGGTCTCTGCTTGGCGGTAGGGTTCGTGCAACCGGACGGGGTGGGTCGATGCACGGCGGCCTCGCTGCCGCAAGTTGAGTTCCCCGTCATCTCCGTGGGCGCCGGCCTGCCCGGTGCCGACCCGGAGACC
>CAXUNV010000438.1:0-4440 GCA_964252355.1 uncultured Chthoniobacterales bacterium
CCGCCAAACATGTTGCCGCTTTGCTGAACGATGTCGACCAGTCGGCCTGCGCCGAGGGCGATCCGGAAAGGCGTGCGATGAAATTGGGCCTTGGTGTCGTTGGTGCCAAGCATGATGACGACCAAGTCGAGTGGCAGGTTGGCGGCGACGGTGGAGGCGAGCACTTCGCTGCCGTTAAGGCCACCCGGGCCGGCCAACTGGGGTGGGGCGGAAGGGTCGGGCAAGTCGGTCGTGCGCCCGCTTAAGGCGTCCACGACGCCTTCATCACGCTCGGCCACTGCTTTTCGGTCGGGTAACGCCCGGTCGGGATGCCGGTGGCCAACGGCACCCATCCCCAGGTGATGGAGTCGCCGAAGATGAGGATCCGTTTCGGCGCGTTTTGGGCGGGACTCGACGAGGTGGCGAGAAGCAGGGACCCGAGCAGGGCCAAGCAAAGGGTTTTCATGTGGGGGGCAGGGGGCCGCGACCGGTCTATCAACGGCCGCCGCCGGCTGTCAACGGCGACCGGCCCGGCTCGGCCACCCCCAGCACGGCCTCGGCGAGGCCGTCCGCACCGACGTGCTTGGGCAGGCAGACCTTGGCGCCCGCCCGCAAGGCCTCGTAGATGCCGTCGTCAGACTCGAACGTCGTGAGGACGACCACCCGCGCCTGCGGATCGAAAGAGAGAATCTCCCGGGTGGCCCGCACGCCGTCGAACCCCGGCATGCGCAAGTCGATGAGCACGACGTCCGGCCGCAACCGGCGGTAGAGCCTGACCGCCTCACCACCGTCGGACGCCTCGCCGACGACGTCGAACTTGCCCGAGCGGCCAAGGATGGCCGTGATGCCTTCGCGCACCAGGCGATGGTCGTCAGCCACGAGCACACGGACCGGCCTGCGCCCGTCGTCCGCATCCGGCACGGCCACCGGGGGGCGCGCCTTGCCGGGGAAGGACCTGCTCGCCTCCGGTTGGGTTGGGAGATGGACGGCGACCCGCGCGCCACCCGTACGCCGGTTTTCCAGCCGGAGGTTGGCGCCGATGCGGGTAGCCCGCTCGCGCATGCTGGTGAGGCCGTAATGCTGGCCGTGGCCATTGTGGCCATCGTCCGGCTTGCCCAAAGCTGCTGGGAAACCGGGACCATCGTCTTCGACGCGCAGGTCAACGCCATCGGGTTTGAAGCGCAAGCTGACTCTGACCCGGGCCTCCGGACCGGCATGGCCAAAGGCGTTGGCCAGAGCCTCTTGGGCGATGCGCAGCAGTTCGCCCTCGGCTTCTGGCGTCAACGGGCGCGACGGGCCGCGCACCTGCCAAGTGATCCGAGACACCTGTGCCTCGGGCAGGCGTTGCAAGAGCACCTCGATGGCTCCGGCCAGGTTTTGACCTTCCAAGGCACCCGGGCCCAGCGCCCAGATCGAGCGGCGGGCCTCCTCAAGGTTTTCCCGGGCGAGTCGGAAGGCGCTCTGGATCCGCTGTTGCACAAAGGCGCCGGCGCGCGCCGACGCCGGCTCCTGCACCCACGCTTCCCAACCGTCCAAAGCGGCCTGCAGCTGGAGCGAGATCCCGGTGAAACCTTGCGCCAGCGTGTCGTGGATTTCGCCCGCCATCCGGTTGCGTTCGGCCAGCAGGACGGCGCGTTCGGCGTCGCGCCCCAGGCGTTTGAGCTCCAGAACTAAGGCGATTTGGGTGCCCAGCGCCGCGACGGAGGCTTCGACGGTGGCCGAAGGTTTTTGGAGGTCGGTCCGGGCCAGACTGAAGTAGCCCACCGCTGCGTTCCGGACCATCAACGGCACCGTCCAGACGGCTTGGTGCGGCCAAGACCGGTAAAAATCGGCTGCACCGGTGTCGGTGGCTGCAGGGTCCGGTCCGGCGGTCCAGAACGACGACCCCTCGCGCAATTTCTCAAGAATCGGTCGACCGGGGTTTTGGGCGGAAGTGCGCCGGTGCCACGCCTCAAACACCTCGAACGGCGGCGAGCCCGGTCGAAGCGCAGCTTCCCCCTGGCGGACCAGGGCCCGCAGCGCGAACTCCGTGGCAGAATCCCGGGCGAAGACGGCCCCGAAGACGGCCCCGGACGCGTCCACCGCCTCCGAGAGGAACGCGGCCAGGAGTTCGTCGACGTCCCCACCGCGCGCGGGCCGGTCCAAGCTGCGTCGCAGCGCTTCGTTCACCTTGGCCAGTTCAGCGGCGCGTTCGTGGGCCGCCCCCTCTCGCTCGCGCGCGACGGCCGCTTCCCGGGCCGCCTCGGCCTTCTCACGCAGCTCCATGGTCATGCACGCCTGCAAGGCGAGCGCCTGCAGCGTCTCGAAGGTGACCCGGTCGGGTTCACGAGGTTCGGTAAACGCCAAACCCAAGTACCCGGCCACGACGCCGTCGGTCCGGAACGGCACGTTCCAGACGGAGACGTTGCCGTGCTGACGATGGTACTCCCCGGCTTCAGGGTACCAACGGCCAAGCTCTTCGGCCGTGATCCCCACGAACTCGCCCTGGGCCAGCCGGGCAAAAAAGCCGACCGGATCGCGCCGGCTCACCTCGCGTATGGAAGCCACGAAATCCGCCGCAAGGTTTTCGCGCGTGATCGCCCCGGCCTGCGCGACCGTTTCGAACGCGAACTCAGTGCCCGTGTCCACCCGGCGCAGCACGGCGCCCCCGGCCGCGCCGGTCGCGCGGACGGCTTCGATCACCCAAGCGTCGAGCACCCCGCCGATGTCGGGAGCCTTCACCAAGCGCGCCACGCTGGTGCGGATGACCTCGTTCATCTCCGTCAGTGCAGCCACCCGTTCCCCCGCCGCCTTCTCGCGCTCGCGCGCGACGGCGGCATCGCGGGCGTGTTCCGACACCTCGGCCGTGCGCAGGGCCAGGGCCGCCTGGAAGGCGATGGCTTCGACGGCGGCCGTGCAGGAGGCGTCGGGCCGTCTGGCCTCTCGACAAGCCAAGCCGAGGAACCCGACCGTCTTGCCTTCCAACCGGATGGGTACCTGCCAAACTTGCCGATGTCCACGCTGGCGGTGGTAGGCCAGGGCCTCCGGCCAGAAACCAGCCTCGGCTGCCACGGGCAGGATCACCGAACGGCCCCAGCGCATGTTGGCCAAAAACCCGGGCTGGAGCGCGCACGTCTCCTCAAACCCGGCAAAGAGCGGTTCCGCGCGCCAAACCAACTCCGGCAGGAGCTCACCTTCCTCCACGACGGCCACCGGTCGAAAACTTTCCGTGCCGGTCCGCGCAAAAAGGGCCGCGCCCACGGCACCAGACGCGGCAACGGCTTCTTGGAGGAACCGCGCAGGCAGCTCTTCCAAATCTGCCTTGGCCAGCGAACGGCGTAGGGCGGCGGGGAAAGCGCCGTCTGACCAGCGGACAGACAGGCATTCGCCGGACGCGCCATCCACGCCTCCGACCGGGATCCGCTCTTGGGCGCTCTGCGGTGTTTCCATGTTAGCCGTCGGACACGGCAGGCTAGCAGGGGTGCCACACCCGGCGCAAGTGTGCGGACGCGAACGGCCAACCATCGTCCGTTCGGCGGGGCTGCGAACGGGCCATCCGGCGTTGGTGACGGTGCCGCCGCCCTGCTCTACCCTCGCAAGTTCTTAGGGAGCGTGACGAACGCACGCCACGCCACGCCAGACGGTCTCATTTCCACCGGTCGAGGTTAGGCGTGCGGAACGCCCCGGGTGCGATGTCATCAACATGAGCCGTGAATCCCAACCGAGTCCGTCCCCGGTGCGCAAGATCCGGGTCTTGCTCGCGGACGACCACGCCGTGGTTCGCGACGGACAAGCCGCCATCCTGGCTCTGGACGACCAGTTCGAAGTGGTGGGAGAAGCGAAGGACGGGGATGAGGCCGTCCGCTTGTTCGCCGAGTTGCAGCCTGACGTGATGGTGTTGGACCTGCGGATGCCCGGCCGGGACGGCTTCGCCGTGCTCACCTCGGTCCGGCAAACCGACCCGGAGGCGCGTGTGCTGGTGATGAGCACCTACCAAGGCGAACACGACGTGCAGCACGCCTTGCGATTGGGCGCCCGCGGCTACCTCATCAAGGATTGTTCCCGGGGCGAGTTTGCGGAGGCGGTCGGCAAGGTCGCGCGCGGGCACCGGGCGTTGCCGGCCGGGGTGCTGGAGCGGGTAGCGGCCGGCCTCGAGCAAAAAACCTTGACCGAACGCGAGATGGAGGTGCTCTCCCTCATCGCCCGCGGCAAGAGCAACAAAGAGATCGGCACCATCCTTTTCATCGCGGAGGGCACCGTGAAATCACACGTGCAGAGTCTGCTGGAGAAGCTCGACGCAGCCGACCGCGCCCAAGCCGTCGTGGTGGCCGCCCGGCGCGGGTACCTGCACATTTAGTTCCGGGTTCCGCGTTGCGGGTTGCGGGTTCCGCAGGGGCAGGCGGCCCGCCCGCCTCGCTACGCTGAGTCGGGATCGGCACCTCCAGGACTTGCCACGCTCCGCGTAGCGTTGCGGGCAGGGGA
>CAXUNV010000439.1:0-2060 GCA_964252355.1 uncultured Chthoniobacterales bacterium
GTGCGGAGGCGTCATGGGGGGCACAGGAGGGAGCGTGCGGCGTTCGCAAAGCCCCCGGGCACCCGCGTCTTTACCCCGCCCTTTTCCCGCTGGCGAACGGTTTTTTACGGCCGAGAATCGCGCTGGTGACGGGCTTGGCGTCAGGCACCCGGGTTGACGGCCCCGTGCCCGACGCGAGATTCTGGCGGTGAGAACGACCCTGCTTTGCGCGTTCGCCGTGGCCTTTGGTCTCCTCCGTCCTGCCGCGGCCGACTCAGCTGGAAACAACGACGCGGCTTTGGGCCGGTGGCATAACACCGACGCCACTTTCGAAGTCTTCACCGGTGAAGGTGGCACCTTGGCGGCCCGGATCATCGCCTTGCAAGAACCGCTGACCCCGGACGGCAAAACCAAGACCGACATCTTCAACCCGGATCCCGCCAAACGGGCCCGGCCCATCGTCGGGCTAACGTTCATGCGCGGGTTCACGCCCACCGGGGCCGGGCATTGGGAAAAAGGCACGATCTACGATCCGAAATCGGGCAAAACTTACTCGTGCACGATGGAGTTGGACGGCGCGACCACGTTAAAGGTACGCGGGTACCTTGGGATCTCTGCCTTGGGACGCACGGAGGTGTGGACGCGGGTGGGAAGCTGAGCTTCGCGGTTGGCTGTTCCCGGTTGGCGGTTCCCGGTTGGCGGCGAGAACGGGGGGAGAACAGCAGGACACGAAGGAAAGTCAGGCACTCCCGGTCAGATCGCGCGCGCGGCGACCGCCCGACGCAACCCTGCTTCATCGCCGGCGAGGCGGATTGCAGACACCACCAGAAACGAGAGACAAGAGACCAGGGACAAGGAACCACTCCTGAAACACCTCTCGCCTTTCGCGTCGTGGGGACGCTAGGCTGTCGGCCGACATGAACCTTTCACGGTGGGCGTGGGCCCTCCTGTTGGCCGTCCACGGCGGCATGCCGGCCTTTGCCGCATCGGTCGCCGGGTACGCCGAGATCAACCTTGTCCGCGGTTACCAAAATCACCTCTCGGTGCCGGTGACGATCAACGGCAAAACCGCCTTTTTGATCGTCGACACCGGCGCGGGCCTCACCTTTGTCGACGAAGGCCGGGCGCGACGGCTCGGTCTCTCCCCTCACCTGACCCAGGGCAACGTGAGCCGGATGTCTGGCCGCCCCGTCCCGTTGGGCTTGGCCGAGGTCGACTCGTTTCAGGTCGGCGGCGTGCCGGTGCCAATCCGGGAAGTTGGGGTGCTGTCGGACGCGACCGTGCGGCGTCAAATCCTGCGCACGGGCGAGGCGGCTGGCCAGTTGGGGGCGCTCGACTTGGCGCGGGCGCACGCGGTCCTTTCCTGTTACCACGCCAAACTTTTCTTCCCGCGACCCGGCACCGACGGACAGGCGGCGGCCGCCGAGCTGCGCCGGGCCGGCTTCGTCCCGGTGCCGTTCGACCTCTCGCCCCACGGGGCCGTCGCGGCGACGGTGACGGTCAACGGGCACGGCGGACGCGCACTGCTCGATTCCGGCGCGCCGACGACCGTGTTGGATGAGGGGTTTTGCCGCAGTGCCGGCGTCGGCCTGAGCGGGGGTTCGACGCCGGTAACCGGCAGCCTCATCGGCGAAACCCGACTGAGCGTCGGGCAGGCTGCGACGTTTGCCCTGGGTCCTTACACCCGACCAAACGTCACGGTGGCCACCGACTGGTTTGCCGAAAAACGTTCGCAGGGGCGCGGGCTACCGGCCGATGTGGTCGGGGTGGTTGGCGGCGAGTTCCTGGCGCTCAACGACGCCTATTTCGACTTTAAGGAAGAAACCCTGTACCTCCGGCCCGTGGCGCACGCCAAGACGCAAGCGGCGCGTTGACGAGCGGCTCCGGTCGCCGGGCGGGAACTCGCGGGCGACCCGGTGGGGCGAAAACCCGGCCCGCCTTACCTCGACGGCGCGCTTCACCTTCGTTCCGGCCCGGCGGCGGGTAAGGTTGACCTCGCCTCGCCCTACCACTCATTGGCAGCGCCTCCTGTCACCAGCAACACGCCGGCATTAAGAAAAAAACGCGCGGCGGCCCTGCGG
>CAXUNV010000439.1:2070-3395 GCA_964252355.1 uncultured Chthoniobacterales bacterium
CCCCCCCCCTATTAAAAAAAAACCGCCGGGGGCGCCCGGGGCCCCCCCCCGCGCGTGCGCACACCGACCGGAAATGCTTACGTGGCGGTGAAGCCGTTGATGGCCCCGTTCACGCCGTTCGGGAAAAAGCCGCCCGCGGTCGCACCCACCGCGCCGTAGACGACGTTCAAGACCTCGCGGGCGGTCCGGGCAAATGCCAAGGAAGTGCCGTCGACCGGCACCAACTGCGAAAAGCCGTTGCCGTTTAGAATGCCGGCATCATTGCCGCCCCCAAGCACCGCACGCGTGTTGGAGATCTTGTCGGCGGCTACTTGCGTGGCGAACCCAGCCTGAAAGTTGAGCAGGCGAAGAATTCCGCCATGGTAAGCTTCCACTGACAGGATCTTGGCCGCAGCCTGGAGGTAAGCAGGATTCGTCAGCAGCGTCGACGCGCCGCTGTAAGCCGTGACGCCGACATCCTCGAAGATGTACGAGGCCAAGACAAAGTTTTCTTCGCTGATGAACGGGTCAAAGGTTTCTCCCAACCCGGCCGCCTGGGCCAAAAGGTTGAAACTGTCCCGCACCTCAATCGTCGGTCGGGCGATGGGCTGAACGCCTGCCGCTGTTAAAGCGTCGCGCAGGAATTGCACGTGCTGCTGCTCGTGCTGTGCAATCTCGAGGGCATACTCTTTGATGGCTACCGTTTTGAACGGCACGCCCGGAGTGTCCTTGATAATTACCACGCCAGGAGTCCCGGACCCTGTGACGTCGACTCGGGAATCTAGGCCGTTATCGCCGTAGACGCCCCGGAGATAAAACTCGGCTTCCAAGTACTCGAGGTTAAGGGCGAAATTCAGGATGTCTGGGTCGATGTCTTGGGCTGGTACCGCCTGGGCTTTGGGCGCCGAGGCGAGCATCATGGCACCGGATCCGGCCACCACGGTGGCGCCGGCGAGGGTGCCGGCACGTTTGAAGAACGAGCGGCGGCTGGCGCCAGCTTCGTTCGGGTTTGATACACGTTTGTGCGACTTCATGGGGCTTACTGGATGGGATGGGGGTTGAGGTCTGAGCGGCTCCTGCAACTGGGGTGATAGCCGTGACGATCTAAGAACGGATGCGACGCCTTTCTCGTTTCGGATGCACAACAGATGGGAGAAGCCCTCCAGACGCAGACTTCTTATCCCTACCGATCGCAGTGTAGCGACTCCCCAAGTGATAATAAAGAGGATTTTCGTATTTTCAGTAATTTCCCAGGTAAGCGGCGTGCGACCAGACCGGCGGTGATTCCGGGCCCGCGGAACAGAAAAAACGCGGCGCGGGCGGTCGGGCGCGCCCGCCGGGGGAGG
>CAXUNV010000439.1:3405-4435 GCA_964252355.1 uncultured Chthoniobacterales bacterium
CCACCCCCCCCGGGGGTTTTGCGGGCCCCGCCAACAAAAAACACGCCGGGGGGCCGTGGGGCCCCCCCCCCGCGTTTGCACACCCACCGAAGGTCCTTAAGCCGTGTAGCCGTTGATGGCCCCGTTCACGCCGTTCGGGAAGAAGCCGCCCGCGACGGCGCCGACCGCGCCGTACGCGATGTTGAGGACTTCGCGCGCCGTCCGCGCAAAGCCCAGCGAGTTGTTGTCGCACGCCACAATTTGCGAGAAGCCAACCGAATTGAGGATGCCGGCGTCGTTACCGCCGCCGAGGTTGTAGCGGAGGTTGGAGATCCTGTCGACCGCGACCTGCGTGTCGAACCCCTGTTGGAAGTTCAGCACGCGCCACAGGCTGTCATGGTACGCTTCCACCGTCAGGATCTTGGCCGCGTTCTGGAGCGTCTCGGTACTGGTCAGGAGGGCGGACGAACCGCTGTAGGCCGTGACGCCCACCTCTTCAAAGATGGAAGCCGCGAGAAGGTAGTTTTCCTCGCTGATGAACGGATCGAAGGTTTCGCCCAACCCGGCCGCCTGCGCCAGGACGTTGAAGCTGTCGCGCAGGTCGATCGCCGGCCGCGCGATCGGGGTCTGGCCGTAAGACTGGAGGTAGCCCCGGATGAACTGGACGTGCTGGAATTCGTGTTGCCCAACCTCCAAGAAGAACTCCTTCAGCTGCGTCGTCTTGAACGGCACTGGGAGGTTGGCCGTGATGGTGACGGGACCCAGGGTGCCCGCGCCGGAGACGTCGATGCGGGCGTCCAAGCCGGCGTCGCCGTACGTGCCGCGCAGGTAAAATTCCGTTTCGAGGTACTCGAGGTTGAGGGCAAAGTTGAGGATGTCGAAATCGGTTTGCGTCGGCGGTGTGGGCGTAAACGCCTGGGCCTTGAGACCTGAAGCCACCATCAGGGCACCGGACCCGGCCGCCACCGTGGCGCCGGCCAGAGTCCCAGCCCGTTTGAAGAACGAACGGCGGCTGGCGAGGGGAGAGGTGTACGAACGATCTTGTGGTGAT
>CAXUNV010000440.1:0-4417 GCA_964252355.1 uncultured Chthoniobacterales bacterium
AACCAACGCCTGCCATCCTCAGCGACGAAGAACTTTTCGAAATCGAGTTCGGGCCGCCGCAGGTAGCCGTGGCAGAGGCACGGCCCCGCCACCAGCAGCTCGCCAGTCCCATCCCGTTCCTCTGCATCCGGCTGGATGCGGGCGCTCACCCCGGCGATCGGGCGGCCGATCGGCGGAAGCGCCGGCCAGGAGGCCGCCGGGCCGGCGAGGGTGTACGCCGTCACCACGTGCGTCTCGGTCGGACCATAATGATTGTGCAGTGAGCAACCGGGCAACTGCGCGAACATGCGGCGCAGCTGCGGCGTGACCCGCAGTTGTTCTCCGGCCGTAATCACGTCCTGCAACGCGCAAGGCCCATCCACCACGGGCGCCAACGCCTGCAAGCCTACGAACGGCATGAACAGCCGTTGGACGCGGTGGCGCTTGATCCCCGCCCAAAGCGCCTCTGGATCGCGCCGGACGGCGTCGGGCACCAGCACCAGCGTGCCGCCCGCCGCCAGTGTCGAAAAGATCTCTTGGAACGAAACGTCGAAAGAGAGCGGGGCGAACTGCAACGTGCGCGCGGGCGACGGCAGGACGGCGTGCTGCCACGCGAGCAGGTTCAGCACGGCCCGGTGCGGCATCACCACGCCTTTGGGTGTGCCCGTGGAACCCGAAGTATACAGGAGGTAAGCCGGCCGTTCAGGATCGGGGGTGACGCTGTGGCAAGCCGGCGAGGTCCACCCCTCGCCCGGACCTTCCACCACCACAACGCGGCCCGCCCAACGCGCGAAAACCGCTTGGGTATCAGGAGACGCCAGCCCGATTGTCGCCCCCGCATCATTAAGCATGTAGGCGACCCGTTCCGCTGGGAGGGCGGGATCGATCGGCAGGTACGCGCCGCCCGCCTTCAGCACACCCAGCACCGCGGCGATCTGCGCCGCGCCCCGACCCAAGCAGACCGGGATAAAATCCCCGGCGCGGACCCCAAGCTGCTGGAGTTGGCCGGCAATGGCCGACGACCAGCGGCCGAGTTCCGCGTAAGAGACTTCGCCGCCGTCACCCGTGATGGCGAGGCGGTCGGGAGCAACTGCCGCCCACCGTCCAAAAGGCGCCTGAGCCGTCTGCGGCGCTTCGCCGAAAACGTCCATGGGCTGGGTCTGCGGAAACGAGTGGGACATGCCGGAATGTGCTAGGTTCTGGGTGCTTATGCGCGCCGACAGCCACCCTGTAGGCAGGACGTCGACAAGAGGCGGAAGCCGGCAACCCGCGGCGCGGACTGGATGAGTTGGTGTCGCAAAAACATCGGTATGGCAGGACTGAGCCCGACTACTAAGGGCATTTCTCTTCCCTGGCGAAACCTGCGGTCACCGTTTATTTGTGGCGCAAATTCTCGAATATGAGGATTATGAGGTTGCCGGTCAGTCTAGACCGAAATGGCGTGCGCCGGGAATATGGAGGGGAAAAACGGCCCCCTCTGCTCAGGCGGCCGGGCCGTGTGGGAGCCGCCGAGCGGTCATTGGGAACCGGTGAATTGCCCGTTGGGAGACTCTGGACGCTTAGGTGGGCCGGGCTGCCCCCGTACTTGCGGTGGGGCGTTGCCCCCGGGCGGGCTCGACGGTCTCCGGCAGGGCGGAGACCCAGACGGCAAAGGGAAGCTGCCCTTTGGACACGTCCACCGGCAACGCCCCACCGCAAGCAAGGTGGGTCGCCTACCGGGCGATGTGGGAACACCTGCGTGGCCAAGTCACCAAAGGTCCCCTCCGCATCGCCAACCCAGGACGAGTCGGACGGGCAGCGGCACTGCACACGACGCCTCTGCTCCCCTGGTCCCCAGCGAAGCCGCCCAAGGCTCGTCGAGCCGTTCAGCGGCGTCGGGCAGAGAGCTTCGCCCTGTCAACCGCGCGAGCACCCCTGCAGCCCGCGCCGGCATTCCAAATGCGGTCCCTGCAGACGGGATCGCCTCAGCCAGCCTGCCTCTACCGGACAGGCGTCAGTACGGCAACGCCTGTGGGCGGTCAGCGAGGGCCATGCCCGCGAAAGGCCGATCCTCCAAGGCGTAAGACTGGTGGTAGTAACTGTGGCTGGTGTCGCGTTTGCTCACCGAGTTGACCACCACGCCAGGCACGTCGACTTGCCGCATCCGCAGCTCCTCCAGCGCCCGCTCGGTGTCGCGGGGCCGGCTCCGTCGCAAGCGCACGACGAACAAAGCCCAGTCGGCTTTGGCCGTAAGGGTCGGACCGTCGTCCGTCGCCAACACGGGAGGCGTATCCAAAATCACGTAGTCGAAGTGCTGGCAGAGTTCGTTCAAGGTCCGGTCGAGGGCGGACCGCACGATCTGCTCGCTCACGTTCGGCATGCGGGCTCCTGCCGGCATCAGCATGAGGTTCTGCATGCGGGTGGTATGGATCACCTGATCCAGCGTGTTCTTGTCGCTGATCAGGTCGGAGAAGCCGGGGTTGACCTTCACCTTCAACAGCTGGTTCAAACGCCCGCGCCGCATGTCGGCGTCGATCAGCAACACGCGCGAATTGGTGGCCGCCAGAGCGATCGCCAAGTTAACCGCGATGGTCGACTTGCCTTCGTTCGGAAACGCGCTGGTCACCGCGATGCAGCGGCGGTCGCGCACCGTCGGCGGCAGGTGCAGAAGCGTCGATCGCAGGTTACGGAAAGATTCCGCAAACCCGATGTGCTTGCGGGTGCAATCCAAGACGGTCCGTTGCCGCGTGATCCACGCGTCCTGCAAGATCTTGCCAAAAACCGGCAGGCCCAGGATTCGTTTGACTTGCGAGATGGTCTGGAAGCGCGGAATCAGACGGGAGAACAGGAACGTC
The DNA here is from genome assembly GCA_964252355.1 of uncultured Chthoniobacterales bacterium. Lineage (GTDB taxonomy): Bacteria > Verrucomicrobiota > Verrucomicrobiia > Chthoniobacterales > JAFAMB01 > CAXUNV01. The sequence continues at coordinate 2,814 of CAXUNV010000440.1, forward strand.
AAGCCACCGCCTAAAAAGACGCCCAACAGCGAAGATTGGGCGAGGATGATCGCCAGCCGCGTGTTTTCCGGGTAGGGCGCCGAAGGCGCCTCCAGGACGTTGATCACCTCTTGGTCGACTTGGCGAGCGACGTCGATGTTCTGCACGCTGTTGGCCAAGCGCTGGTAGGTCTCACGGTTGTTCGCCAAGCGGTCTTTCAACGTTTGAAATTCCGCCAAGTTCTGGTTGAGGTGGTTGATGCCCTCCTCCCGTGCCTTGATCTCGGATTCGAGGGCGGCCATCTCGCGATCGATGCTTTCAACCTTGTCTTTGCTGCCGCTCTTTTGCTGGTCTTGCAGGAACGCGATCGTGCTCTCCGCCTCTTTGATGCGCACGTCGATCTGGCGCACCTTCGGATGGTCTTTGCGCAGATTGGCCAGGAGGCGGCTCCGCTCGTTCTGCAGCGTCGTCAGGCTTTGCTTTGCAGCCAACAACTGGCTTTCTGGAACCGTGCCGTTGCCGCCCTCGGGCAGCAGGGTCGCGGAAGGGTTGTTGCCATCTCCGGGCACCGCCGCCACCGCTGCCGCGTTCGGGTCAGGCGCCCCGGTCACGGCAACCGACTTCTGCAGACGCAGTTCGGCGTAACGCTTTCGCAGACCGTCCAGGTAGCTGGTGTCGGCCCGCAACTCATCCTCCAGCGAACCGACGCTGATTTTATGCTGGAACGCGTTGAGGTCCTTGGTCGCCGAATCCACCTCGCCACGCATCCGCACCACCTCTTCGGCCAGCGCCGACACGGCTTCCCGCGATTGTTCCGACCGGAGCCGTTTCCGCAGGTCGATGTAGGCGCGGATCGTTTCCTGCAGGTACGCACGGGTGTAGTCTGGATCAGTGCCAGACGCCTCCAAGAGGAAGACCGTCGTCTTTGGGATGTAGGTGGCTTTCATCACCACGCCACCTTCCGGTGGCAGCTTGCCCTGGTCACGCAACGCCTTCTCCGCTTCGCGGCGCACGTCGCGGCTTTGCATGATGGCGGCCTGCGTGCCGACGAAATCCATCGGGCTACCCCCCTCGCTGTAAACCGACGCGGACGGGATGTTTAATTTGCCGCCTACCACCAGTTTGGCATCGCACTTGTACGTCACCGGCGAGAGCAGGTGCATCACGTAGCCGCCCACCAGGGCCAGACCCATCGCCAGCGCACTCAGCCACCAAAACCGGCGCAACTCGAACAGAAAACCTTCCAGATCAAATTCCATAATGACGAACCCCTAAAAATTCACCAAACGCGCTGGCACCACGACCACGTCCCCCGGCTTCACCGGAAAATCCAAGTCGCCGCGAGCTTTGTCCAAGATTTGTTTCACATCCACCATGTAGACCTTCTCTGACCGGCCAGTTTTGCGGATCACCTTCACCTTACGGCGGTTGGCGAAATCGGAAAAGCCGCCGGCCCGCAGGATGGCCGTGGTCACGGTCAGCTGCTCGTTGGGCGGAATCTCCAGCGGTCCCTGGCGGCTGACCTCGCCGGTGAGATAGATGGTACCCGGCGACTGGGTGGTACGCCGATCCAACGAAATCAACACCGTCGCGGTTTTGTTAAGACCGTTCTGAAGGCCCCGCGG
>CAXUNV010000441.1:0-4417 GCA_964252355.1 uncultured Chthoniobacterales bacterium
CCCCCACCCCGGCCGTCACCGAAGCGGATCCGGACGCCCCTCGCCCGGCCGGCGCGTCGAAGCTCGGACCGGACGGCAAACCCATGGCCCAAACCCGCGCCGTCGTCGGATCGCCGGCGGCGGACGGGTCCGGTGCGGCGGCCGGGCCGGGCCTTTCCCGGCCATGATCGGTGAGCCATACCTCGAGCAACGGGCGAAGCTCGCCGCGGCCCTCGGTTCATTGGAAGCGTTGGCGCTGCACACCGACGCACCGCCTGAGGTGGTGCAAACCCTCAAAGATTTGGTGAGCGGCCTGCACGAGCCGCTCACCTTCGTCGTGGTGGGCGAAGTGAAGGCCGGCAAAAGTTCGTTGCTCAACGCGCTCTTTGGCCAGGAGTTCTGCCGGGCTGACGTGCTGCCGGCCACCGACAAAGTCTACGTCTTCAAATACGGCACCGAAGCGCGCGACGTGCCGGTCTCCGAGCACCTGACGGAGCGGTACCTACCCGTCCCGTTCCTCAAAGACTTCCAAGTGGTGGACACGCCCGGGACGAACACCATCGTCGCCAACCACCAGACGATCACCGAGAACTTCATCCCCGTCGCGGACCTGATCCTTTTCGTGTTCTCCATCACGAACCCGTGGGCCGCCTCGGCGTGGGAGATGCTCAAGCTGATCGGCCAGCAATGGCGGAAGAACGTCGTGTTCGTGCTGCAGCAGAGCGACCTGCGCACCCCGGAAGAAGTGGCAGCCATCGTTCGCCACTTGGAACAGACGATCCTGCAGAACCTCGGGTCGGGCCGCCCGATCTTCGCCGTGTCGGCGAAGGCCGCTCTGGCCGTGAAACTTTCGGGTGAACCGCGGGACGGCAATCCCGCGTGGGCGAACAGCCGCTTCGGGGAGCTCGAGGAGTACATCACCCAGACGGTCGTCGAGAGCGAGGCGCGAGGCGGCAAGATCCCCTCGGTGGTGGGAACTGCGCTGGTGTTGTTGAACGGCTTGCGGTCACGCACGCAAGCCTCGCTGGAGTTGTTGCGTTCAGACCAGGAACGGCTGGCGAAAATCCGCGGCGGCCTGGAGGCGCGCAAGGAACAGACGGTGCGTCAATTGAGTGGTTTCACCCGCGAGATCGAGGGGGCGTATGACGCCTGCCGGGAGCGGGGCGAAGCGCTGCTGGAGCAACGCCTGAGCGTCGGTCACACCCTCAAGTCGCTGGTGGGCGCGGGCGGGACCGAAAAAGATTTCCAAGACGAGGTGCAGAACGAGGTGAAGGCGAAGGTTCAAGGGCAGGTGGAACACGCGCTCGCCCTGCTGGAGTCGGATCTGCGCTCCATTTGGCAAGATCTCCAAGAGCGGGTGCACGCCCAGTTTGCCGCCGAGGCGGGCCGCACCCCTCGCCCCGTGATGCCTGGGTTTCTTTCGGAACGGCAAAACGTGTTGAAACGCCTGGAGCTCACGCTGCTGGAACAGACGTCCGATGCGCGGATCAAGCAACAGCTGCAAAGCCTGTTTACCGAGACCACCCAACACCTGCGGATCCCGACGGGGGTTGCAGCCGCCGGCGGCGTTTTCACCGTGATCGCCGCCCTCACCCACACCGCGATTTTGGACGTGACGGGCACGCTGGCAGGCTCGGCCGCCCTCATCGGGACGGTGTACGCCGTCTGGCGCCGGCGCCGAATCTTGCGAGAGTACCGCCGGCAGATGGACGAAAAACGGGCGCAACTCACCGACGCCGTGCAGACGCAGCTGAAGCAGGCGATCGACTTTTTCTACCAGGAGGTGGGTCAGATGTTTGCGCCGCTCGAGAGCTTTTGCCAAGCCGAAGCGCGCCGCCACCAACCGACGCAGGACCGCTTGGACGGCATCGAGCGCGAGCTGCGCGCGGTGTTGACGTGATGGGGAGGGCACGGGCGTCCCGCCCGTAAAGGATGGCCGGTCACGGGCGAGGCCTTCCTACGCGCCAAGTTCAAGGTGTTTGCGGCCCAAAACGGGCGGGACGCCCGCGCTCCCTTCAAAACGGCCCGTCCCTCCTCACGAGAATGCCGGCGGCCGGTTCTGGTGAAACTCCGTTCTCTCTTGGAACTGGTGCGCCAACGCCAGCAACTGGCCATCCCCGTAGAGCCGGCCGAGGAACGTGAGGCTGGTCGGGGTGCCGGGGCCGCCGACGTGGTCGTCGTCGCCCGAGTCCACCGCCGGCGGGGGCGGCGCGTCCGCCCCACGCAATCCGTCGGGAACGATCACGGCCGGGTGACCGGTCAGGTTCGTCGCCGTCAGTTGCGGCCCGCCGCTGTCTGCTGCGACCAGGACGTCGTACCGACGGAAAAGGTCCGCCCACGCCCGCATGATGACGGTGCGCGCCCGTTGCGCCTGGATGTACTCAACGGCCGGGTAAAGGCGCGCGACCCGAAACAAGTTGGGCCAATCCTCCGGCCCTTGCTCCGTCAGCTTCGCATCTCGTCCCGAGCGGGTGAGGTCGTCGAAAGCGGCCGCGGCCTCGGCGTTCAGCAGCAAAGCCACCGCGTCGTACGGAAGCTCCGGCAGGGTGACCGGTTCAGGCCTTGCGCCCAAGCTACGAATCGTGTCCAAGGCCGCCCGGTGGAAACGTCGGTCGTAGGCTAGCCGCGTCCGGGCGGCGGCCCGCTCCGGCGCGCCGGTCTTCCACGCCTGGCGTTCGGGAACCGAGAGGCCGGCCGGCTCCTCCTCGGCCTCCGCCGGATCCGACGCTGCGAAATCCCCCTCCAAGTAGCCCACCCGCACGCGGGACCAATCGGCGTTGGCATCCCAGAGGAACGGGGCGGGTCGCACGGTGCGATCGCGACCGTCAGGACCGTAGATCGCCTGCATGACCAACGCGCAATCTTCGGCAGAACGCGCGATCGGGCCGAGCTTGTCCATCGTCCAAGACAGCGCCATGGCCCCGGTGCGGGGCACGAACCCAAACGTCGGTCGGTACCCCGTCGCGCCGCAACGCGTGGACGGAGAAGAGATGGAGCCCAAAGTTTCAGACCCGATGGCGAACGCGACGCCACCGGCGGCAACCGCGGCGGCTGACCCGGCGGAAGAGCCGCTGGACCCCAGGTCCGGATTCCACGGGTTGCGGGTGCGACCGCCGAACCAACGGTCGCCCATCGCCAAGGCTCCCAGGGTCAGCTTTGCCACCAACACCGCTCCCGCCTCATCCAGGCGGCGGACGACGACGGCATCTTCGTCAAAGGCCTGCGTCTCGAAGCCGCCGGCCCCCCAGGTGGTGGGGTAATCGCGCACCGCCAAAAGGTCCTTGGCCCCCCAAGGCACGCCGTGGAGCGGGCCGCGGTACTCGCCGCGGGCGAGCTCGGCATCCGCTGCCTCCGCCCGGGCCAACGCCCGGGCCTCCGTCAGGTTTACCACGCAATGGAGTCGCGCATCGAGGCGTTTCAGCCGTTCCAAGTACATCTTGGTGAGGGCGACCGACGTGACCTTGCCTTGGCGCAGCAGATCCCCAAGGTCGCGGACGGAAAGGTAAGCCAGGGACGGTTCGTCCGCCGAAATCTCCCCACGAGGTGGGCGTGCGGGCGGTGGAGCTTCCGACGCCCTGACCGGGGCTTCTTCGCCGACCGGCGTAGTCCCCTCATCGAGCACCGGATCGAAGACGTAAGCCGGCGGCACGTCGTTCGGCAACGCCAAACGGCGGATCGCGCCAAATTCGCGCCGGGCACCGTTCAGCCCGGCGAGCATGCTCTCGCGCTGTTCGGGTCGGAGGGTGATCCCGGCCACCGCGGCCGCGGCGTCGATCATCTCGGGGGTGATCTCCCCGTCGGGGGCCGTGGCGGCGAGTGCGCGCAAGGCGCCCGCAAAGAAGACGGAGCCGATGCCCACCCCGGCGCAGACCGCCACGAACCGGCGCCGGTTTCCAACCTGCCATCCGTCAGTTTTGTCAGGGTTCATCTCACTTACCGCCAGCCCAGCCCGGGGCTCGCCCGGCACGCACGCTGACGCCGGATCCGACGGTTGTCGAGCGGGGAAGTGCGGCCCCGCGCCCTTGCTGAAACGTGGCGTGCCCGCACCTTCTGAAACATCCGCCGGTTTCACCGGCGGTGCCCTCAGATGTCCCGCAATTTTGCTTGCAGACGCGTCGAGTCTGCGCGCATTTGGCAATACCGTTCGTGACACGTCCGGTAGACATCCCAGAGCGGTTGACCTGCGCGGGCCGCCCCCCAAGATTGCCGAATCAACCATCGCCACCGCACGCGACGACCCGGGCCGTCCCCACCCAAAAACGTCGCGCGTGACCACCCCGTCCCCACGCCCCAAAGCTGCACACCACACCATGACCTCCACGATACCTTTCCAGGATGTCCGGCGCTTGCTGGCCGCCGAACATGACGATCCTTTTGCCGTCCTTGGTCCGCACGAGGTGGACGGTCGATTGGTCATCCGTGCGTTCCGTCCCGACGC
>CAXUNV010000442.1:0-725 GCA_964252355.1 uncultured Chthoniobacterales bacterium
CGTTCGTACCGTCCAGCCACCCCTCTCCATTCTACCTTGCCGCCGTCGTGCTCGGGCCGTTGGCGATGCTTGCCGTCGGGGTCATCCCAACTTGGTATGCGAACGGAGCGGGCGCGCGGTTCGCGCGCGCGGCGGCCCGCTTGGCGTCCGCCGCGTTCGCCGGCGCCGTTCTGGCGGCCGCCCTCCTGCCGTTCGAAGGACCGCTGGCGACGGAATTGGCGCGGCTAGGACCGGTCCGGTTGAGCGTCTACTTCGACGCGCTCTCGGCCATGATGCTTCTGCTGGTCTCTTTTTTGAGCCTGCTGGTCCTGCGGTATTCGTGCCGTTACCTGGCCGGCAACCCGGAAGAAGGCAGGTTTGCCAAATGGCTGTGCGTGACCTCCGGCGCCGTGCTCACCCTCATCGTCGCCGGCAACCTGCTTCTCTTCACGCTGGCCTGGATGGCGACCAGCCTCAGCCTCCACCAGTTGCTCACGTTCTTCCAGTCGCGGCCCGGGGCGATCCTCGCCGCGCGCAAAAAGTTCCTCGTCAGCCGTCTGGGCGACGCGTGCATGATCGGCGCGTTGGTGTTTACCTGGCGTGGCTTCGGCACGTGGGACTTTGCCGGGATCTTCGCCGCAGCCGGGGCGGCGCGTGCGCAAGGCGGGCCGGACTTGGCCTGCGGGCACGCGGCGGCGGGCCTGCTCGCGGCAGGCGCGCTCCTCAAATCGGCGCAATTCCCGTTC
>CAXUNV010000442.1:735-989 GCA_964252355.1 uncultured Chthoniobacterales bacterium
GCTGGTTGCCGGACACCATGGAGACGCCCACGCCGGTGTCTGCCTTGATGCACGCGGGCATCATCAACGCCGGCGGTTTTCTCATCCTGCGGCTCAGCCCGGTGGTCGCCGGCGCGCCTGGGGCGCTGAACGCGTTGGCGCTGGTCGGAGCGTTCACCGCGCTGTTTGCCTCCGTCGTCATGCTCGCGCAGACCAGCGTCAAGCGTTCACTGGCCTATTCGACGGTCGCGCAGATGGGGTTCATGATGCTGGAG
>CAXUNV010000442.1:999-3089 GCA_964252355.1 uncultured Chthoniobacterales bacterium
TTGGTGGGACATTCCCTCTACAAGGCGCACGCCTTCCTTTCGAGCGGCGGCGCGGTGCGGGCGCACGCTCGGCGGAGGGAACGCCGGTCGACCACCTCCTGGCCGGTGCGGCTCGGCGCGCTCGGGGCGGCGGGCGCGCTCACGTGGGGGTTGGGCACGCTCTTTGGGATCGGCGACTTCCACCAGCCGCAGGGTGCACTGTTTGGCGTCATTTTCAGCCTCGGCTTGACGAGCCTGCTCTGGAATCTCTGGGCCACGGAGCCGGCCGGCCCCGGGCTCGTCGGGCGCGGGCTGCTGCTGGCGGGCGGCACGGCGGCGGGGTACTTCGCCGCCCACGGGGCGTTCGGAACCATCCTCGCCGCGTCGTTCCCGCGCTACGCCCCGGTCCGCTCCCCGGGGGAGTTCGGCATCATGGCGTTCGTCACCCTCCTCTTCACAGCCTTGCTGGTCCTGCAATGGCAGTGGCCCGTTTGGGCGAGCACCAAAGCTGGCCGCGCGCTCTACGTGCACGCCTCGCACGGTTTCTATCTGGGCACGTTCGCCAACCGGCTGACGCTCGCGTCCATGCGCCCGCGTGCCACCGGCAACGCTTCCGGCCTTCCTGCCTAAACCGCGACGGGACACGACGCACATGAGCACCACCGAACTTCCGACGGTCGCGGCGCCGGTCGGCGAGGTTGACGACGCCATCGCCTCCGCCCAGAAAGCTTGCGGGCGCGTGGCGCCCTTGTGGCCGTTGGGGCACTTCGTGGCTGCCAACCCGTTTCTAGGCGTAACCGACTTGCCGTTCATTGAAGCCTGCGACCTGTTCCGGCGGCTGGTGCCGGGCGGTATGCAGATGGGATCGGAGTATTACCGCGAGCTCGCCACGACGGGCGCCATCGCCGACGCCGACCTGGAGGCGGCTCTCGCGCTCGCCCGCCGGTGCCTGCCGGCGGCGTGGTGCCGGGCGTTGGCCGGCTGCGACGCGGAACGGTGCCGGCGCGCGTTGCGGGAGGCGCCCGCGGCGCACCCGGAGGCCTTAACGGTGGCCGAAGCCGTCGACCGGGTGCACGGCACCGCTTGGGCGGAGAACGTCGTCGAAGCGGTCGCACACTTTTGCGCCGCCTACCACGACCGCGGCCAAGCGTGGTGGCATTTACCGTGGCAAACGCTGGATATCTACAGCGCTTGGCGGCAGGCGGCGATGCTCGACGCCAAACCGGAATACCTCGGCCTACGGGCGTTCCGCCGCTGGGCGGCGACCCTGCCCACCGAACCCGCGGAAGCGATCCGGCGAGCCCTTGCCACCCTCGACCTGGGCGAGGAGACGGCTCTCTTCCTGCACAAGCAGCTGCTGACGGTGCGCGGCTGGGCTGGGCATGTGCAGTACCAAACGCGCGAGCGCGCGCTCCGCGGGGGTCAAGATGCGTCCATGCTGGGCCTGCTCGCCGTCCGACTCAGCTACGGCGCGGCGTTGTTGCGGCAGTACGATGGCCCGGCGGTGCGCGCGCGTTTGCCCGCCGGGAAGGCGGTCGCCCCAGCCGCCGCGCCGTTCGAGGTCGCCATCCGGCACGTCTGGCAACTCGCACACGAGCACGCCTGGAGCCGGCGACTCGCCGACGAACTGCGGTCGGCGCGTGCCGTCGAGCCGTTGCGTCGCAAGGAGAAGTCGGTAGCGCAAGTCGTATTCTGCATCGACGTCCGCTCGGAAGTCTTCCGGCGAGCCCTGGAAGGGCTCTCGTCGCGGGTGGAAACGCGAGGTTTTGCCGGGTTTTTCGGCCTGCCCCTCGAGTACCTCCGTTCAGGTGAGCAGGACGCAAACGCCCAATGCCCCGTTTTGCTGACGCCGAAGTTTCGGGTGCACCAAAAAGAGCCAGCGTCTGCCCGGGGTCGGGCGCAAGCCGGCAGCCGGCGCGAATTTCGCCGCCGCCTCAAACAGGGGTGGCACGCCTTCAAGGTGTCCGCCGTCTCCGGTTTCTCGTTCGTGGAGGCAGCCGGCCTCGCCTTCGCGACCAGGCTTCTCCATGACGAGTTTCACCACCTCGCCGCCCCCCGCCCCCCCCCCCCCCCCCCGGGGGGGGGGGGCCGCGCAGGGGGAACCGCCGGGG
>CAXUNV010000442.1:3099-4394 GCA_964252355.1 uncultured Chthoniobacterales bacterium
GTCTCCCCCCCCCCCCCCCCCCCGCGGCCCCCGCCCGGGGGGGGGGGCCGGGCCGGACCTCGATGGGGAAACCGCGGCTGGTGGAATCGCGCCGCCCGACCGAATCGAACTTGCTTTCGACATGTTGCGTCACCTCGGCCTGACGCAGGATTTCGCGCCGTTGGTGCTGCTTTGCGGGCACGGTGCCGAGACGGCCAACAACCCATACGCGGCCGCGCTGGACTGCGGCGCGTGCGGCGGGCACGCGGGGGACGTGAACGCGCGCGTGGGCGCCGCGATCCTGAACGACCAGCGCGTGCGCGCCGCGCTGGGTGAACGCGGGGTTCACGTGCCGGCAACGACCCTGTTCCTTGCCGGATTGCACAACACGACCACCGACGTCGTCACGCTTTTCGACACGGAGGGAGTGCCCGCGTCGCACCGCGCGGATCTGACCGCGCTCCAGGGTTGGCTCGCAGAGGCTGGAGAATGCGCACACCGCGAGCGGGCCGCTTCTCTCGGGCTGAACCCGCACGACCCGCAACTGGCTTGCCGCGTCCGCGGACGCGCCCACGATTGGGCGCAGGTCCGACCCGAATGGGGACTGGCCGGCAACGCCGCCTTCATCGCCGCGCCGCGCGCCCGTACCCGCGCCGCCAACTTCGGTGGCCGGGTTTTCCTGCACGATTACGACCACCGCGCCGACGTCGGCGACCGGACGCTCGAACTGATCATGACCGCACCGATGATCGTGGCCAACTGGATCAACCTCCAGTACTACGCCTCCACCGTGAACAACGCGGCCTTCGGCAGCGGCGACAAGACGTTGCACAACGTGGTCGGCGCGGTCGGCGTCTGCCAAGGCAACGTGGGCGACCTCCAAACCGGGCTGCCCCTGCAGTCGCTGCACGACGGTGTGAATTGGAGGCACGAACCCTTGCGTTTGCACGTTCTGCTGGAGGCGCCACGCCAACGCATTTTGGCGGCCCTCTCGCGCCAGCCGGAAGTGCGCCAGTTGGTGGATCACGGCTGGCTTTGGCTTTTCGCCCTGGAGGACGCCGGGGCTTCCCTGCACCGCTACTTGCCTGGCGGGCAGTGGGAAGTGGTGGGTTGAGGGACCGAGCGGGACCGAGCGGGACCGAGCGGGACCGAGCGGGACCGAGCGGGACCGAGCGGTAGAGCACGGCGAGGATCTCCACCTGCCGCTGGGCCGCGTTCCGCCTGGAGCTGGAACTGGCGGGCGTGCCGGGGGGGGGGGCAACCGGGGGGCGGGCGGCCCCCCCGGCCAGCCCGCGGCGCGGCCCCCGCGGGGGGGG
>CAXUNV010000443.1:0-4384 GCA_964252355.1 uncultured Chthoniobacterales bacterium
ACCCTCCCCCCTAAATGGTGGTAAATGGGTCCCTTCACCACCAAGAAACGCGCCCCCCCCCGGGCGCGGAGGCCAGTTCGGTGCGCCTTTTTGGCGTACTCCCTAGCTGGGTACAGGAAAAAGACTTACACCGGGGCAACATCCCGAAACTTGGCGAATGGATGGAGAAGGAAAGTCAGATTCGGCATGATGTGCGCAGCTGCCAAAACACCACCCCACAAGAAGCGCGTCTTAAATCCCGCAAGTACGTCTGGGAACACCTTTACTGGGCGTGGCGCGGCATGCGCAAGGGGGTGTTTCACCAACCCAAGTGGTACGATTTCATCAACGACTCGAGCTTCGATGACTTTGAGGACGCGTGAAGCATTTGGCGAAAGCGCTGCACACGATCAAGGATTCGTACGCGCCCGGACACACGCGGCGCGCCTCCGGGACAGGAACCATCACGGACATCTTCTACTGGCCGGACACAAAGGAGGGCGACCCGCGACGCGGCATACCAAGCCACGAGGAGTTGGACAATCCGGCAAACGCCAAGTCCAAGGAGTTCTACGCACCGGCGCAGGAAGCGACGGGCGCTTTCACGTCGTGCGTGCTCAGCAACCTCGATCAGCACGAGCAGGTCTACACCAAAGATTGCGGCGACAAAATGAACCGGTACCTGCACGCACAACTTTAGCCTGAAGCTGGGAAGGGGCGCGCTCCCGCGCCTGCGGCTGCGGGGCACAAAGCACCGCGCTCAATTCCGATTCGCCAGTTAACCCACCAACATCGCCTCGCGCGCCAGCGAGGTGAGACCTTCCTCGACCCTCCGGGTTAAAAGGCTGCGGACCGCCTCGGGTTCGCCCACGGCTTGCCCATTTTCGGTCAGGGGCATGTCGCCCCGCTCGACCGCCCGGGCCAACACCCCGACCAGACCTGCGCGGTCCCGGGTGCCGTCTAACGACTGAACCAGCAGGCGCGCCAACGGATCCGGAAACCGGAGCGCGGTGTGCATTTGGTTGGTGGCCACCTCCCCGCGCGCAAGTTGGTGCTGCGCTAGCCGGCTGATGGCAGGTCGCTCCCCGGCGCGGTTGACGACGCGGTGCGGATGCGTGTGCAGAAAGAGGAAACCCGCGACGTGCGCCTGCACCAGGGCTGAACTCAGGACTGCCTCCGCCGGTTCGGCGCCGACACCTCCGCCGTCGGCCATCGCCCGCCGCAGCAACTCATGGAACGGCACCGAGCATGGCCACGCCGAGCAGAGCGTCGCCAACGCGGCGCTGACCAGCGGGTGCGCCGTTTCAATCACCGACCCGTTGCGGCGCCGAAAAACCGAAACGTGGCCGCCGCCCGGGTCGGGCTGTGCTTCGACGGTGGCGTCGCACATCCCAAACAGCTGCGGGACGCGTTCAACCAACGGCGCCGGGGCCAGCTCCCGTCCCTGCGGACAGAGCACCGTCTGCCGAAACGCGCAGCCGCGGAGGAAATCTTTGAACTGTTCGCGAACGATCTCGTTCTCCTCCAGCGTTTGCAAAATTTGCAGCACGTTCTCGTCGTACCGCTCGGGGGGCAGTTCGTTGGCGCTCGCCTCGCCGACGAACTGCAAGCCGTGCCGGCCGGCGTCTGCCATGAACTCGAAGAAATAGAAGGGTCGGTTCTCTTCGCTGAGGTCGTCGTGATAAACGACGGGGTCGGCCACTTTCAGGAGACGCTCGTACTGATTCTTCACCGCCGCGTGGTAGTAGTCTGGTCGCCGGCACCCTTCCGCGACTAACCGGAGCAGACCTCGGGCTTGGCCAACCCGGTCTTCCAGCCCCGTGAAAGACGCCGCATGGAACCGCATCATGCCTCGGACCAAGTCCCGCAGGTGATTGCCCGGGTAGGCGTTGTAGCTAACGTAAGCGACGCCGTCGGGCGCCAGCAGCTGCTGGCAAAGCGCCAAGATGCCTTCGCGGGCAGGCGCCGGCACCCACGAGTAGAGACCGTGCGCGATCAGGTAGTCGAACCTGCCAAACTCGGCGGCGGTGATCGCGAGCAGGTCACGGGCGTGCAGTCGCAGGTTGCGCAAACCCAACGCGTTGACGAACTCCCGGCCGGCCGCCACCGGTCTGGCCGCGAGATCGACCCCGACGAACTCGCTTTCCGGCAACTCCGCGGCCATCGGGACGAGGTTCGCACCGGAATTGCAGCCAAGCTCCAGCACCCGGCAACCGGTGATGGGTGCGGGGTCCAGCCCACGCAAAAAAGCGACCGTGGCGAGGCGGTTGGGGTGGGTTTGCGGAAAACATCCCGCCGGGTAAGACACCTCGTCATACGCGGTGGCCGAGCCGGTGACGACGTCCATGCCACGGCAGCCTGCCGGACGCGGTTCGCTCTGGACAAGCCAAAACGGTTCGGGTTTTGATGAACCCATCGTCTCCCGCCGCCATGGTCACCGTTGAGGAACTGCTTCGCCCCATCTCCGAAGAACGCCCTTGCGGGGAGGACCTCTCATACGACCCGGCACTCCAAGAACTCGAAACCGCGGCCCGCGGAAAACCGGAGACGCAGTTTTCTGAGGCGGAACCGCCGGATTGGAAAGAGGTGCAGCGGGCAGGGCTCGACCTTTTTGCGCGCGGCAAGGATCTGCGCGTCGCCCTCATGCTGACGGTGGCGTGGCTTGAGCTGGAGGGATTACCCGGTTTCACCCGCGGCCTCCGCCTGATGTCGGGCCTGTTGGAAAACTTTTGGGCGGCGGTCTATCCCCAGCTCGATCCCGAAGACAACCTGGACCCTTTGCAACGGATGAACATCGTCGCCTCCTTGGCGATGCCGGTCGGCATGTTCGGCGATCCTTACCGCGTTTTGGAACGGCTCCGGACGGCTCCACTCACCGACTCGGCGCGCTTGGGGCGACTTACGCACGCGCAGCTGCGTGAGGCCGAGACGGCCGGTCCGGGGGGCGGAGACGGCCTCACCCCTGCGCAGATCGACGCCGCTTTTGGAGACACCCGCCCGGAGTTCTTGGCAGACAACCACGCAGCCGTCACCGTCGGCGCGGCGACCGCCCAGCGGTTCGACGACTACCTGACGGGTATCGTCGGTGCTAACAACGCGCCGGACCTCTCCGCGCTGGTGGAGGAACTAACCGCTCTACGGAAACGGTTGGAGCCTTTTGCCGTCGAGAGGGGTACCGCCGGCGCCGATCCCGCACCCGGCGGTGAGAACGCGAACGTGCAGACACCCGCGACCGGCGCGCGGGAACCGGCGGGGTCCGTCACCGGCGAGATCCGCTCCCGGGAAGACGTGCTGCGGCTCCTTTCCCAAATCGCCGAATATTACGCGCGCCACGAGCCCTCCAGCCCCGTGCCGCTCCTCCTGAAAAGGGCTGCGCGTTGGGCGGCGATGGACTTTCTCCAGATCATGTCGGACCTCGCGCCAGACTCCGTGCCCCAAGTCCGGACGGTGACTGGGGAACCTGCCGAAGCGGAGGGTTAGTCGGGCCCGCCGGTCCTGCGCTCCCGTCGCCGGACGGGAATGGCATTGACATCAGCCCGCGGTTTCTGTTTGCATCCCAGACCCAACCGGGCTTCGGCGACGGTCATCCTGGAAGAAGTCCGGGGATCGTTCCGTTCCCTTCACACCACCCCCTCACCACCACCCAAGCGTCCCGACCGAACTGCCCTCCACCCGCGCGTGAAAGCCGGGCGGATCAACTGACGTCGGAGGTTGCCCTCACCCATTCGGGTAGGTTACAGCCGGCGCGAAATCCCGATACATAACCCCTATGGCGAAAGCGAGCAGCCAAAAATTCATCGCCCGTAACCGGGCTCCCCGCGTACAGATCGAGTACGAGGTGGAACTCTATGGCTCACAAAAAAAGGTCGAGATCCCTTTCGTCATGGGCGTCATGGCCGACCTGTCCGGCAAGCCCGCCGACCCACTGCCGGCCGTAGGCGACCGGAAATTCCTAGAGGTCGACATCGACAACTTCGACGACCGCCTGAAAGCGGCCAAACCGCGGGTGGCTTTCAACGTTCCCAACGCCCTCACCGGCGAAGGCAACGTGAGCGTCGACCTAACCTTCGAGAGCCTCGACGACTTCTCGCCCGGGGCCGTGGCCCGCAAGGTGGAAGCGCTCAACGCCCTGCTGACGGCCCGCAACCAACTTAACAACCTGATCACCTACATGGACGGCAAATCCGGGGCCGAGGAGTTGGTGCGCAAACTCCTGGCCGACCCGGCCCTGCTGAGCGCCCTGGCTTCCGCACCGAAACCGGCCGACGCCTCCGCCGCCACCCCCGCGTAACCGCGCCCCAGCCATGGCCCAAGACCCTTCAACCACGCCGGCAAGCGCCACGTCGCTGGTGCCAACTCTCGAGACGACGGAGCTTGCATCGCTGCTCAACCAGGAGTTCAAGCC
>CAXUNV010000444.1:0-714 GCA_964252355.1 uncultured Chthoniobacterales bacterium
GGTTCCGGGTTCCGGGTTCCGGGTTCCGGGTTCCGGGTTCGGCGTTCCGGGTTCCGGGTTCCGGGTTCGGCGTTCCGGGTTCCGGGTTCCGGGTTCCGGGGGGGGCCGAACAGTAGGGAAGGAAGAGATTGGCTGCCTGCGGTCGCCACCACCGGGCCTTTTCTCCCATTCGTGCTTTGGCCTTTGTCATTGGCCATGCGCGCAGCGTTAGGTAGGGCAAGAGGTGTTTTATTCTGCGGCCGCGGGACCGCCAGGCCGGAAACCACGTCAGAGCCGCGTTCGCGAGCCCCGATCTCCGACCTCTGCCCGGTGCTTGCGGAAAAGCCCGCGGAACGCGTCGTAGCTAAGCCCCAACAATTTCGCCGCTTCGCGTTGCTTGTACCGCGCGGCCTGCAGGGCGGTTTGCAGCAGACGCACCTCCAACGCCGCCATCTCCTGGCTGAAGTCGGTGGGCAAGGAAAACTGGTCGGCAGCCGGCACTGGGGACAAGGGTGCGGATCCTGAAAAAACGGTCCCCGCCCGCTCCAAGCGGAGCTCGAAGGGCGGCAGGAAAGGATCGAGGCAAACTTCCTCGATTTCCGCACCGTCCGCCAAGTGAACGGCCCGCTCCACCACGTTGCGCAATTCCCGCACGTTGCCTGGCCAGGGGTGGGCGCGCAGCTGCGCCAAGGCGCCCTCGGCAAAACGTGGGCTGATGCCGAGGCCAATCTCAGC
>CAXUNV010000444.1:724-4379 GCA_964252355.1 uncultured Chthoniobacterales bacterium
AAACGCCGCGCGAAGTGCTCGGCCAAAAGCTCGACGTCGCCGAACCGGAGGCGCAAGGGGGGTAAGAAGAGCACCTGAAAGGTGAGACGGTCCAGCAGGTCAGCCTTGAAACGGCCCGCTGCCACCAAAGCGGGCAGGTCGGCGTTGGTGGCGGTGACCACCCGGACGTTGACGCTGATCGGGGTGGAGGTACCGACCCGTTCAAACGTACCGTACTCCACGGCGCGCAAGACCTTCTCTTGGACGGCCAGCGGCATCAGCCCGATCTCATCCAGGAAGAGCGTGCCGTCGTGAGCCGCCTCAAAACGACCGAGCCGCCGCCGGACGGCTCCCGTGAACGCCCCGGCTTCGTGGCCGAAGAGTTCCGACTCCAAAACGTTAGGGGAGAGCGACGCGCAGTTCAGTTTGACGAACGGCCCATCCCAACGACGCGACAGGTAATGGACGCGCGCAGCGGCCAACTCTTTGCCGGTGCCCCGTTCGCCGATGAGGAGCACCGGCCGGTTGGTGGGGGCGACGCGCGCCACCTGCCCTTGGAAACGCAGGAAGCTTTCAGCGCCGCCGACCGCTTCGGTCAACTCAGGCGCGGGTTCCACAAACCTCTGTTCGGCCAAAATTGCCATATCGTGGCATCTCAAACCATCTTCCATCGGCGGTTGGCAGTCGAACTTCTTCTGTAACCATTTGGCTTTCAGTGCGTTGCGAAGGGCGTTCGCCGGTGGCATCGCTCGTGCTTAAGAGGTTGGCGACCCTATGAGCATCTTCACGCGGTTTCGCGACATCATTCACGCCAACCTGAACGCCATGTTGGAAGGGGCGGAAGATCCAGAAAAGATGATCCGCTTGATCATCCAAGAGATGGAGGAAACCTCCATCGAGTTGAAGGCGGCTTGCGCCAGCACCATGGCGGCCCGCAAAACCACGGCACGATCCCTCGACGAGGTGAACGCGCGCGCTGCCGAATGGGAGCGGCGGGCGCGCTTGGCCGTGGAGAAAGGTCGGGAGGATTTGGCCCGGGAAGCGCTCCACCAAAAACGCCAGCACGTCGATGCCGCCGCCGCGACGCAACGCGAAGCGGACGGACTGGATGCGATCATCGCCAAGTACCGCGACGAGATCACCCAACTGGAAGAGAAACTGAACGGGGCGCGCGAGAAACAACGGCTGCTTACCCGACGCCACCTCCAAGCTCAACAACGCACCCGCGCGCAACAACAGATCCGTCAGGCTAATGCCCAAGAGACCATCGCGCGTTTTGAACGGTTCGAGCAGAAGGTCGACCGGATGGAGGCCGAAGCGGACTTGGTGAACTACGGGCGCCGGCCCAGTTTGGAGGAGGACTTCGCCCAACTCGAACGCGGCGAAGAGATCGAGGCGGAACTACGCGCGCTGAAGCAGAGCGTGGGGAACCCGCAAGCCTCCCAGAACGCTTGACCGCCATGCACCTGAGCGATTCAATCCGTGGACGGACGCCCTGTTCAGACGGAGAAAAGCGTCGGCCTTCCCCGTCGCCTAAAGCCCTTTCACTGAACGGAACCACGGTATGCTGAATTTGGTGGGAATCGTGCATGAGGCAGATTTCCCTTGGGGAATCCTTGTCCCGATCGTCGCGATCACGGGGATGTTTGCCGTGCAACTGGCCAAAGTGTTTCGGCCGGACCCGGATGAATTGAGCGGCGATGATCGGGCCAAGCTAAAACGGTTGAACGAGACGCTCACGCGCATGGAGGAACGGGTGGCCGTGCTAGAGACGTTGCTCGAAGACGCCAAGAAGCGGGAGAACTCTTCCCATGAAAAGACGGTTTAACGAAGCCTGGCTAGCCTTGGCCTGGGTGGCCGGTCTTTCCAGCAAAGCGACGGGCCGTCTTCACCGATGCCGGCGCGCGTCCCAAGTGGCGGGGGCGACCGTGCTGTTGACGTTGTCCAACCTTCTGCTCTCAGCGGTCCCCACGACGCACGGGGCCGAGCTGTCGCCAGCGGAAAGCCAAGTTTACCACCCGCGGGTGCACGACGCCGAGATGGCCGGCGTGCTTGCCCAACCCCACGACGACTGGCCGGTCGTCGTGTTGCTGCTCATCGGGTTTGGTTTTTGGATGAGCAGACGTTGGGGCTGGCGGGGTCGGCGGGGTTACGCGCACGGTTGGCGAAGCCGTGGCCGTCGGTTGCGGCGCGAGCGTCCTTGGTCGGAAGGTTGGGACGACGCGCTGGCCCGGGCGCGGGAGAAAGCGGGGTTTGGCGGAAGGACCGGTCTGCGTGGATGCTCTACCAAGGATACGACGCCCTCCCCGTCCCGGCCAGACCGGACGGAAGCCGTGCCCACGCTGGACGAATTGGAGGCGCGGCTCGCCCGGTTGAACCGCCGCCTCTCAGCCATGGAAAGCGAAGTGACCGACGGCAGCCACGACTGGGAACGCCGGTTCCGGGAAGAGACCAAAGGAGAAGGTGCCGAGTAGGTCGCTGGCGTTACTCCCCTCCGGTCAGTAGACGGAGGTCGACCGAGTCGGCCATGACTTGGTAGCCGCCGTCGCCGGGGTGGAGGTGATCACCGGAATCGAGGTCGGCTCGGAGGTGGCTGGGACGGTTTGGGTCCCGCGCCACCGCATCGAAGTCGATCACGCCATCAAACTCCTGGCTCTCGCGAATCCATCGGTTCACCGCCTGCCGGGCCTTTTCCTTTTCGGGATTGTAATAGTAAGCGAGCGCCGGATTGACGCCTTTAAAGGCGTCCTCAAAAGGGGTGAGCGTCGCCCCCAAAATGCGGACGCGGCGCGCGTGGGCTTGGGCGATGAGTTGTCGATAACCGGCGATGAGGTCGTCTGCGGACGCCGGGGGAGCCTCTGGGGCCAGCACACCGCCCGGCCAACCGATGTCGTTGATGCCGATCATCACGAGGACGGCATCGACCCCGGGCATGTCGAGCGCGTCGCGGTCGAAGCGCGCCAACGCGTTGGTGCCCATGCGATCCTTCAGGATTTGGGCGCCGGAAATGCCCGCGTTGAGCACACCGACGGGCGTGCCGCCCGCCTTGGCCAACCGGGCCGCCAGGAAGTCCGGCCAACGCCGGTTGGCGTCGACGGGGGAAACCGCGCCGGCCGGGCTGGAATCGCCGAAGGTGACGAGCGCGTGCGCGCCGGCGGGCGCATCGACCAGGATCTCGGTGAGGAACACGCGCGCCGTCACCGACGAGTCAGGTTTGAAAGACGGTTCGGCGGCCCAATTACCCGACACCAAAAAAGCGGTCTGGCGCGCGTCGTTGTGCCACGTGGCGACGGGCGTGACGTCGGGCAGAAATAAGCTGACCGCCACGCTGCCCAACGGGGGGACGTCGAGGTCGACGGGGTCGCTGAGCACCGGCGCACCCGGCGGGATGGTGACCGCGGTGCGTCCGCCGAAAGTGAGCGCCCGGTCGGAGCCGGGCGACGTGGTTGGCCCCTCGTCCGCCAAGGCGATCCGGGCGTTGCCGATCGTCACGGGGGTGTCGCCGTACTCGTTGGAAAGCACGACCCGCAGGCGGGATCCGCCAAGGCTCACCCGCGCCACTTGCCGCACCGTCTGGTTCCAGAGGTGGCGCGGAAACTTCAAGCCGGTGATGAAGTCGGGACCCCATATCGGTTGGGGACTGGAAGACCAAGTGCCGACCCAGTGCGCCGAGGCC
>CAXUNV010000445.1:0-4373 GCA_964252355.1 uncultured Chthoniobacterales bacterium
ACCCTGCAGGGCCGGCCCACTTGGACCGTGGGCAAGGTCGACGCCGCGCTTCAGTTCACCGGTCAAACCTCGGCCGCCCAGGACGCCGTGACCTCTGCGCCGACGGTCGACACTTCCGGCAGCTTTTCGGTCTCGGCCTGGGTCCAGCTTACTTCGCTGAACGGCTACGCCACCGCGGTCAGCCAAGACGGCAATGCCGTGAGCGGCTTTTTCCTCCAGTACACCGCGCCGGGCAATGATCCCAACGGCAACCTCGTCGGCGGCAAGTTCTCCTTCAGCCAATTGACGGCCGATGACCCGGGCGCCGCGTCGGTCCGGGCGGCTTCCGCCTTCAGCCCGCTACCCCGGACTTGGTACCACCTGACGGGCGTGCGCGACACGGCGGCCGGCAACATTCGCCTGTACGTGAATGGCACCCTGGCGGCCACCCAGCCCCTGCCAGCCGGTTGGAAATCGAATGGACCGACGGCGATCGGGCGCGGCAAGTACGGCGGGAACCCCGTCGATTACTGGCCCGGCAAGGTCGAGGAAGTGCGGCTTTATTCGCGCGCCTTGAGCGACGCGGACGCGGCGGCGATCGCGGCGGCCGCGCCGACGTTCTCGCCGGTCCGCCCCCCGGCCGTGCCCCTGGTCGTCCGCAGCCCTTACATCAGCACTTGGCAGCAGTCGGACGTCGCGCCGGGCACGTGGCCGACATTCTGGAACGGGAACATCAAAGCCTTGACGGGAATCGCGCGGATTGACGGCAACCCGTACGTCTTCTTTGGCGCACCGCAGAACGTCGGTCCGGCGATGACCCAGACGGGCGTGGAGATTACCCCGACGCAATCCCGGTACCTCTTCCAGGGTGGCGGCGTGACGTTGCGGCTGATCTTCTTTTCGCCGGTCGAGGCCAACGACCTGCGGCGGCTATCCGTTCCTTTCAGCTACCTGCAGGCGCAGGCCGTCAGCGCGGACGGCTCCAGCCACCGGGTGAGCCTCTACTTCGACGTCTCCGGCGAGTGGGCCCACGGCACGCCGACAACCCCGATCACTTGGTCGCTGAAGAGCGTCACCCACACCGCGGGGACTTTGAAGGTCCACGCCATCACCCCCGCCAGTCCGACGGTCCTGGCCGAGACTAACGAATATCCTTCGTGGGGCACGGTTTACTGGGCCACCAACGCCTCCTCGGGCGTGACCTACCAAAGCGGCGCGGACGCGGCCGTCCGGACCCAAGGCGCGACCCAGGGTAAATTGACGGACCAGACCGACGGAAACCAACCACGCGCGATCAACGACCATTACCCGGTTTTCGCCTTCAACTTCGACCTTGGCGCGGTCACGGGTACGCCAGCCAACCCGGTGACGTTGGCGCTCGGCCACGTCCGCACCCCAGCGGTGAGCTACCTGGGCAGCAACGTCGCCCCACTCTGGAGATCGTACTTTTCCTCTTGGCAGGACATGCTCTCGTTCTTTTACGATGACGCCACGTCCGCCTTCAGCCGCGCCGACGCCCAAGACGACGCGCTCCTGGCGGAGTCCACGCAAGCCAGCGGCCCGCACTACGCCGCGCTGACCGCGCTGGCGTTGCGCGAGGCGTTTGGCGGCGTCGAGCTGGTCGGCACTTCGGCGAAGCCTTGGCTCTTCCTCAAGGAGATCAGCAGCAGCGGAAACGTCTCCACGGTCGACGTGATCTACCCAAGCTTCCCGGTTTTCCTCTACTCCAACCCGCAGCTGGTTAAGCTGCTGCTCGATCCCGTCTTCGCCTACACGGAAAGCGGAAAGTGGCCGGCGCTCTACTGCGTCCATGACCTCGGCGCGCACTATCCGAACGCGGACGGGCACAACGACGGCGGCGGCGAGAACATGCCGATCGAAGAATCGGCCAACATGCTCCTGATGACCGCGGCCTACCTGAACGCCGCCGACCCGAGCGACGCGGCGGCCTACGCCATCAAGCATTACAAGGTGCTCAAGCAATGGGCCGACTACCTCGTTCCAAATACGCTGGATCCGCAGTACCAAAATCAGACGGACGACTTCACCGGCTTCATCGGTCACTCGTCTAACTTGGCGCTCAAAGGGATCCTTGGGGTCGGCGCGATGGGCGAAGTTGCCCAGTACGCCGGGAAGACCAAGGATCAGAACTACTACACCAACCAGTCGCAGCTCCTGATCGGCCAATGGGTGAACCTGTCGCAGGATTCCGGTAACCTCCACTTGAAGCTCGCCTACGATCAACCGGGCACCTGGAGCCTGAAGTACAACGCCTTCCCGGACAAGCTGCTGGGCTTGAACTTGGTTCCCGGCAGGATCCTGAGGGAGGAAGATTCCTGGTACATCGGCCAGGAGAAGCCCTACGGCATCCCGCTCGACATCCGTCACACCTACACCAAAGCCGACTGGGAGCTCTGGACCGCGGCGTCGACCGATGATCCCGCCCTGCGTCAGGACATCGTGGAGTCGTTGTACGCCTTCGCGAACACCACGCCGCAACGGGTGCCGTTCACCGATTGGTACGACACCGTCAGCGACGCCCAGGTCGGTTTCCAAGCCCGACCGGTGGTGGGCGGTCTCTTCTCGATCCTGGCCCGGCTTCAAACCGGCAACTAGGCCGACGCGGGACCCGAACTCAAACCAACCCGGAAAGGGGGTCGCTCCTCGGCGTCAGATCTGCCGGCGGGCGACCCCTCGGCCTTCCTTAGCCCGCTCCTCGCGCAACCCCTCCCCTGATCATGAAAGCGTTTTGGAACCGTCTGCCGCGCCCCATGCCGGCCGGTTGCTTGGCTGCTAGCCTCACGCTGGTCGCCGCCCAACTGGGTTTCGCCGACACACTCCCGGTTTCCCCCTACCCCGACGTCGGCCCGACCACCCATTTCCTCGATGCCCCTACCCTACTCGCGGGCCTGCCCGAGCGCGGCTGGTTCCAAGCCAACGTGCCGTTGGTCGACCTGCCCGACGCCACCATCCAATCGGTTTATTACTACCGGTGGCGGGTGGCGCACGAAGCCCAGAAGTACACCGGCGCGAAGAACGGTTGGATCGTCACCGAGTTTCTCGGCCCGGTCTTTTACTCCGCGCCGTACGGGGCGATTTCGGCCGCCGCCGGCCACCACGTCGCCGAAGCCCGCTGGATCCGCGACCGCCGCTACCTTGACGACTACCTGCGTTATTGGCTGACGGGCGACGGCGCCGGCCCCAAGCCCGCCGAAGATGGGGTGAATAAAAACACCACCGATTGGGCGCACGAATACTCGTTTTGGGTCGGTTCGGCGACCCTCGGCCGCGCGGCCGTCACCGGCGATCTCCGGTTCGCCACCGGCCTCCTGCCCCAATTGAAGGCGTTCTGGGAGAAGTGGTCGCCGCAATACAATCCAACCCTGGGCCTTTACTGGCAGACGCCCGTTTGGGACGCGATGGAGTACACCGCCAGTTCGTACCAGAGCCCGGACCCTTACCACGGCGGGGACGGTTACCGGCCGACGCTGAACGCCTACCAGTATGGCGACGCGGTGGCGATCGCCTCGTTGGCAGCCGTGGCCGGTGACGTGCCGACGGCCCTCCTTTACGGCCAACGGGCGCTTTCCCTGGAACAGGCAGTCGAGCGTTACCTATGGGACCCGACCACATCTTTCTACAAGCACGTGATGCGGGACAACAACCCCGGCTTGGCCAAGATCGTCGACCGTGAAGAGAGCGGGTTCATTCCCTGGATGTTCTACCTCGCGCGACCCGACCGGGCGACCGCTTGGTCGCAGCTGTTGGACCCGCAAGGTTTCGCCGGCGATTTCGGGCCGACCACCGTCGAACGACGGAGCCGCTGGTTCATGTTCGACGCGTCAGGCTGCTGCCATTGGGACGGTCCGATGTGGCCCTACGCGGCGAGCCAAACCCTCACCGGGCTGGCCAACCTGCTCATCGATTATCCGACGCAACGGTACGTCACCAAAGCGGATTATGACGAGGTGCTGACCAATTACGCCTTCGCCCAACAAAAGGCGGGCCACCCGTACGTGGCCGAAGCCCACGATCCGGATCAACCGACCTGGATCTACGACTCGCGCGGTCACAGCGAAGATTACAACCACTCGACGTTCAACGACCTCGTCCTCTCGGGCCTCCTCGGGATCCGTCCTCAACTGGATGACTCGCTGGTGCTGCATCCGTTGGTGCCGGACGCCTGGGACCATTTCGCGGTGGAAAACCTCGCCTACCACGGCCGGAACGTGACCGTGCTCTGGGATCGGGATGGTTCCCACTACCGACAGGGCTCCGGCTTGCGCGTTTATGTGGACGGGAACATCGCCCTAACCCGACCCGACCTGCGGCCGGTGCGGATCCCGGTGCCCAAACCGGCGGTTGCCCCGGTCTTTCCAGCGCTGGTGAACGAC
>CAXUNV010000446.1:0-1104 GCA_964252355.1 uncultured Chthoniobacterales bacterium
GGGCGTTGGGCGTGAACCGTTGCCGGAGCCGGTCGGTGAGGAAGAGGGCGGCCATGACTGAGCCCGCCCCCATGCTCGTGAACAGGATCCCCAACTGGGCGGCATCCAGCTTCAACACTCGCAAGGCCAACACCGGCATCAGCGCCGGCACTGCTGCCACCAGGAACGCGAACGCCCCTTGGCGCACGAGCGTCACCCGCACGCCTTCGGCGTAGCGGGCGTAGCGCAGGCAGGTGATCACCGACTCAAAGAAGGTTTCGGAGGGCAGCCGACCCTGGATGGGCCGCCACGCGGCCAACGACCTCGTCATGGTGAGGAAGGCAAAGGCGTTCAAGGTGAACAACGCCGGCGCACCCATGAGCGGCAGCAGCGCTCCCCCGAACATGGGGCCGACGATGGCGGCCGCGTTCAACTGCAGGCTGCCGAGCGTGACGGCCGACCCGAGATCGTCCTTGTCGACGACTTCGGGAATCACCGACGACGAGAAAGGCGCCAGGGTGGCAAAACCGACCGCGATCAGGAAGGCGGACCCGAGCAGCAGCGGCACGCTGAGCACGCCGGTCCAACCCAACGTCGCCAACCCGCCCGCCACGGCCGCCATCCAGACGTAGACGACCGACATCACCCGTTTGCGATCCAACGTGTCGGCAAGCGCCCCGGCCGGGATCGCCAACAGAAAGAAAGGCAGGGACGCCATGGTGGCGACGGCCGAAAGCGCCACTGGTGAAGCCCCCAACCGGTTCAGGCTCCAAACGACGCCGAGGTCGTGCGCCGAGACGCAGCAACCCGAGGCGACGCTGGCCAGCCAAAACCGGCGAAAGACCGGATTTTGCAACGGCTTCCAAAGCCCAGGTTTATCCATGGTCGATGACGAAGAATGGGACGGTGAGGGTGGCGAACCTAACGGGGGGTGAGGCGTTGACGCCAGCGGAAGTCAACGCCCACCCTGGTCGCACCACAGCCCGCCTTCGGTTGCGCCAGAAGACGCCGGCCCCCTCCCTTGGCCAACCAACCGCCGGTTTGGCCCGGCGGGCCGAGGCGGCGGTTTACGGGTTGTCGCGGTGCGCGTTGGCGGCCGCGGCGGTCCCCCCCGGGAACGGCGGC
>CAXUNV010000446.1:1114-4367 GCA_964252355.1 uncultured Chthoniobacterales bacterium
GATTGGGCGCGGACAATGCCGACCATTTGCCGGCGCACCGCGTCCGCACCGCCGTCGGTCAGCCCGGCCGCGTGTTCCACAAAGACGTCGCGCACTTGGACGACGATGTCGGAACTCACTTGCACCGGACCCTCGTTCGACGCCGGGCCACCCGCGCGGTGGCTCAAATCGTAGAAGGCTTGCAGCGCGGCGTTGAGCTCAGCCACCGTGTCACGGTTTTGCTGCTCGTTGACGGGCGTGGTGTCGTTTTGCCTGGCCCTCTGCAGGTCCGACACCAACAGGGCCTGCACCTTTTCCAAACCTGCGCGTGCGCGGTTGTAAACCCCCGGCGCATCGGAAGGGTTCACCTCCCGCGCCTGGGGCACTTGCGTCATCAGCTGCTTGCGAGCCGCCGCCAACGGATCCAACACCTTGCCCATTTGCGCGCGCAGGTCCGTCTGGCGGTCGAGTCCGCCTCGGATGTCCTGCGTCTTCTGCGTGTTGGGGCATGGTTCCTGGGCCATCCCTGGCAAGGGCGCCACGGCGCAGCCCGCAACGGCCGTGGCGAGCGCCAGAGCGGCGCGAAGATTTCGGCTGTTCATCGGGCCCATGACGGCAGGCTCTCCGATGCAGCGCGGTGCCGTCAAACAGTCTTTCGGCGGAAACGGCCCAAGGGACGCCTACCTTCCGACGGAGGCGGGAGCTCGCGCGTGAGCCGGTGGGGCGAAAACCCGGCCCGCCGATCGGAGCGGCCCTCGGCAAAGGACGGCTGCGGGGCGGTTTGAGCCGGGCCCGAACGATCCTGGAACCTTGAAGCACCCCACTCAGTTGCCATGCCTGTGAATGGGGCGGCTCCTCCGCAGGCCGGCCCAACCGTGACTCTCGCCGGCTCAAACCGCCCGGCGGGACCATTTAACCAACGGCAGCCCGGTTTTGCCGGCCGGGTTTTCGCCCCACCGGGTCACCCCTGGCTCGCTGCCAACCGTTTCAAGCGTCTGCCCAGCGCGACCTTGGAAGCGGAACTCATCCGGTCGATGAACAGGATGCCGTTGAGGTGATCGGTCTCGTGTTGGGCCGCCCGGGCCAGCAACCCTTCGGCTTCGAACGTCACCGGCCGGCCTTCCAAGTCGGTGGCTTGCACCCGCACGTGGGTCGCCCGCGGGATTTCTGCGGTGATCTCTGGAAAACTGAGGCAACCTTCGGTGCCGGTCTCGGTCTCTTTGCCAAGTTCGAGGGTGGGATTGACCAAGTACAGCGGCATGCGCGACGCCGGGTCGACCTCCTCCCCGTCCACCCACATCCGGCTCGGCCGGTTCTCGGCTTCGCTCACGTCGATGACGGTCAACTGCAGCGGCACGCCGACCTGCTGAGCGGCCAGTCCGACGCCTTGCGCGTCGTGCATCGTCTCAAGCATGTCCGCCGCCAGCTGCCGCACGGCGTCATCGACCGGACCGACCCGTTTGCCCTTCATCCGCAGCACCGGGTCGCCGTAATGGACGATAGGCCTGATCATTTCACTTCGCGGGGTTGGGTGAACGCCGGCACCGACTTGATCCCCGCGTCCTTGAAGGCGTCGAGCACCTGCACCATGAAACCAAACGGCACGTCGCGGTCTGCGTTCATCGCCAGCGGCTTGTCCGGGGTCTTCTGCTTCAGGTCTTGCAGGGCCGTCTTCAGTTCATCCAACCCCTGCAGCGGGCGGTCGCCGAAATAGATCTTCTGACTTTCTTTGTCGCTTTTGACCGAGATGACGAGCGGCTCTGCCGGGTTTTCGCTTTGCGTCGCGCTCTTCGATTCCGGCAGCTTGATCGCCAGTTGCGTCTGGGCGGTTTTGAACGTCGTGGTGACGATGAAAAAGATGAGCAGGATCGCGAAGATGTCGATCAGCGAGACGATGATCACCTGCGGCGTCCGGCGCCGCCTGACGTAAAACCTCATCGGGCCGCCTCCTGCAAGGCGTCCGGCGCTTGGTGGTAGGCGGGCGCCGCGGAGCGGCTCTGGAACACCTTCTCGATGAGGTCGGTCAGCAAGGCTTCCATCTCCACCGCCAGCCGCTCCACCCGCCGCGAGAAGTACGAGTAGGCGACCAACGCCGGAATGGCGATGGCCAAGCCCACGATCGTCGTGCTGAGCGCTTCGCCGATGCCAGAGGCGATCCCTTTGAGGTCGCTGGTCGACATCGCCCCCGAACCGATGTTGCTGAAGACGTGCACCAACCCGGACACCGCACCCAACAACCCGAGCAGCGGCGCGATGCCAACCACGATTTCCAAGATGAACAGCCCGCTCTCCAGCCGCACCAGTTCCTGACGGGCGCGGGATTGGACCACCTCCATCGTCTCCGCTTTGGTGCTCGCGGTCGGCCGCACCGCCACGCTCACGATCCGGGCGAGCGGGGATTCGTCGTCCTGCGTCAACCGCCGCAGGTGTTCCGGCGATTCGCCGGGTTTCAGGTTGTTGATCTCGCGCTCCACCAACGGGGTGATCACCGTGCGCCGACGCAGGGCGAGCGCCCGCAGCAGGATGACGGTCAAGGCGATGAAGGAGCACAGGAGCAGCAGTCCCATGAAGACGCCGCCTTGTTTGAAGAAGTTTAAGGTCTGCTCAAGGATCGGGGCGTTAGGCATGGCAGGTCACATGAAATTAAAGCTGAAAGTAAATTCGAGGCCGCTCCCGGGCACCAGCGGCGCCAGTTCCGCCGGCATGGGCGGGATCTTCGCGTCGAGGATGGATTGCAGGGAAGAGTTGGCGAGGGTTTCGTTGGAAGTATTGCTGACCACGTGCGGACGCTCCACGCGCCCGTCGGGCGTCACGGCGAAAGAGATCTGCACCGTGCCGATGTTGATGAGGTCGGACCGTCGCTGCACGTAAAGGTACCAGCGCGAGCCAACCGCGTCCTGCACCGCCTGTTGAAACCTGCCTTGCGGCGTGCCGACCGCCGCCACCGAGGAACGGCCCCGGGTGGAGATGTTGCCCTGCATGCGTTGGATGATCTGCTGCTGGCGGTAGGCGGTCCGGGGTGCGCCCGGCTGCGGCTTGTCGCGCCGGGTCTCCGCTTCGGGCGGCGGCGTGGGCGGCGGGGTCGGTGGCGGACGCAGCATGGCGAGTTGGTCCGGGGCTGCCGTCGCCGAGGGCGTGGGGGTCGCGCTTGGCGTTGGCACCGGGGTCGGCGTCGGGGCGGCTGGCTCGGGCGGCTGGTCGGGCTGCCGGCTGAACTCCCGGCCCTGCCGGTCCCGCGAGTAATCCTCGTTGCCCATGGCCATGCCCGGGATCG
>CAXUNV010000447.1:0-4365 GCA_964252355.1 uncultured Chthoniobacterales bacterium
CTTTGGGAGGGGAGATGCGGACCTGGTTCTCCGAGACTTGCTGACCCCGTCAAGCCGCCGGCTCAAACCGCCCGGCAGGTTTCTTCTGGCCATGGCGGCTTCTTTCGGCCGGCCGGGTTTTCGCCCCACCGGCGTCGCCCGTGAAACTTACCCCTCCGTTCGTCCGTCGGCTAAGCGCGGAGCGTCGGTCGTGGGGTAAACGTTGCGTACTAACGTCTTAGAAAAATGTAACTAAGATGCGGGCGTCGAACGCGCCCGTCTCGGCGCACGCTTCGAGGACGAATTACGCGCCTTGGCCGTAACGGCTGATCGCTAAAGGGTAAAGTCGCCCGGAAAGGTGCCGTAAGGATAATGAGCCGGCGCGGGCGCTGCCAACCCCGTGATCCCGGACGGAAAACGCGCATGCAGCCTCTTCAGGTCGTCCATCCAATGGCTGCCCAGGCGGGCGGCGTCTCCGACGGACTGACCCCAAATCGCGTCGGGCGGTTGCACTTTGGGAGCCGTTGGTTCATGAATGCAGGCGCCGCGAGACGGGCGGCATCACCGATGGGCGTCGTCATGCCTTTTCTTCGCACCCTGGCTCTGGTTCTCGTCGGATCAGTGGCCGCTTCTTCCCTCGCAGAGGCGTCCCCGACGAAGGTTCACGGCAAAACCGCGTCTGGTGGACACCGGCGCGTCGCACACGCCACCGGTCAAGCTCATCTGGCGAGCAAACGCGCCACCAAAGGTGCGCGGTCGGCCGGCAAACGCGCGGCCAAAGGATCGAAACTGGCCGGCAAACGTGGCGGGGGGAGAAGTGCGACCAAAGCCAACGGCAAGGGTAAGGGGAGCAAGGTCGCCGGCCACCTGGCGAAAAAGGGACGCCTGTCGGGCAAGCACCGCGTGGCGCCGCGGCAAGTGGCGAAACGGGACCAGGGACCCGTCCGCGAGGAGACGTTGGAAGAGATTTTCCCGCCCGGGCACCGGTTCACGGACGAGGAACGTGCCGAGGCGAGCGCGATCGGCGTCTTCATGCAGAATGGCTTGTGGAAAGACGCTTACAAAGCGTCAACCCGGGCCAGTCGCGCGCACCCGGACCGTTGGTGGCTGCAAGCCGCGCGCGCGGCGGCCGCAGCCAACGTAAACCGGCCCAAGGAGACGTTGGCCGCAGTGGATCAGGCGTTGCAAACCAACCGGGGCGACGCCAACCGGCTCAACGTCTCGCAATTATACGTGCTTCGAGCCAACGCCCTGAGCCGCCTTAATCGAAAGGACGAGGCGATCGCCACCTTTTTAAACGCCGCCAAGGTCGACGCCAGAGACCCGTACAGCCGGGCGGGTGCGGCGTGGCTTTACGCCACCTCCCCGGATACGCGGGTGCGGAACGGCGCGCAAGCCCTGGCCTTGGCCAACGAAGCTGCCCGCCTCAGCGGTCAGAAAGACCCCACCATCCTCGACGTGCTGGCGGCGTCTTACGCGGAGAATGGCGATTTTACCAACGCGCAACGTTGGGAAGAAAAGGCGATTCTGGCGGGCAGCGCCGCCGAGGTGCCGTTTTACCAACACCGGTTGGCGAGCTACCAAGCGCGCCGCCCGTGGCGTGAGGAGGGCTGAAGAATTGCGCAAGATTGCCAGGATTGCGGCAAAATTGCCAAGATTTGGAAACCGGGAACGGCGGTCGCTGGTGATCGTGGTCCGACCTTGAGCGGACGGCGGCGTCTCGTGCCTCGCCTTGCCTCACCAACGGGATCGGCAGCGCCAAAGCAACAAAGTCCCAAGGGTCCTCAATCCTGCGCAATCACGCGCGGTCTTGGCAATCTTGCGCAATTTCCTCACCGCCACTCGTGCTTCGGGTACTTGCGGCGAAGCTCGGGTTTCACCTTCGGGTAAACGTCGGTCCAGAACGTGCCGAGGCTCTGCGTGATCTGAATCGGGCGCCCGTTGGGCGCCAAGACGTGCAGCGAGACCGCCACCCGTCCGGCGCAGACCGTCAGTTCGCCTTCCACCCCGTACAGGTCTTGGATCCGGGCCGCCAACACCGGAGGACCGTTCTCGGCATAAACGAGCTTGGCGCGCCGGCCGTTCGGCAACTCGAGGCGCTCCGGCGCGAGGCTCTCCAGCGCCTTCTGTTGCGCACCCGACAACCACGACCGGAGCACCGGCCAAACGGCGCGCTCCTTCACCTCCCGGTAGCTCGTCGCGCCATAACAGATTTGGGTGACCAGGTAGCGTTTCGCCTCGGCGTCGATGCGCGGCAGTTCGAGCTCGGGATACCACCGCGCCAAGCTGTTGAGACGGGCGACCCATTGCTCGACCTCGTGGTTCCAGTGGACCAGCGTGCACCGGCCTTCCAAAACTTCGGCCGCCAGGACCCCGGCCGCCGCGTCCGGTGAGCTCGGTTCGCCGTTGGTGGCGTGCAAGACCAAGTCGCGGAAGGCCTGTTCGCGCCGTCCGATCACCCGTCGGTTGACTGGGTCGAACGTCACCACTTCCCGCGTCGCGAAGTCCCGAGGGTAGAGTTCCTGCAACCACTCCTCGCGCACGGCCGTGGCGAAGGAGAGCAGCACCAAAAGTTCGTCGTTCCGGCCCTGCACCTCCCGGATCTCGGCCGCGACGAGCAACGGGCTCTTTTGCACGGCGCTTTCCCGGGCCAACACGCCATGCCGGCCGTGCACCAAGTCGCAGCGCAGGGTGCCGGCGTCGACGCGACGCGCCAAGTGGTCGGAGAAACCGACCAAGAGGCATTTGCCCAGACTTTGGGCGTCGAAGGCTTCCAGCGGCCGCCGCATCCGGAGGTTGGAAGCTTCCGCCAATTCGAGGAACTGGCCGTACAAGGCTTTCACCTGTTGCGCCACCGCGTAACGGATGCCGAGGCGCCGGGCCTCGTCCGCGCCCCGTTCGAGCGCCCATTGCCACGCCCGAATGGACACGAAAAAATCGGACTCCACCTCGGTGCCGAGCAGCAGCTCCCGATCGTGGTCCATCTGACGGCCATCGCTCTTTTTGAGCAGGCCGCGTTCCTGGGTCAGCGCCGCGATCAGCGCCACGGCCCGGACGCAATCCAGTTCGTCGGCCATCAGCAGCATGCGGGCGTAGCGCGGGTGGACGGGGAAGGCGAGCATGCGACGGCCCAGGTCGGTGACGTCGCCGCCGTCCCGTTCGAGCGCCCCAAGATCTTCCAACAACTCGATGGCCCTGGCCAAAGAACGGGCGTCGGGTGGTTCGATCCAACCGAATCGTGCGATGTTGTCGACCCCGCTGGCCTTCAGGTTGAGCACGACTTCAGCCAGATCCAGGCGTTTGACTTCGGGCAGGTCCTGCGCGCGCCGGTTCAGTCCGTCGCGCTCTGACCAAAGCCGGAGGCAGCGTCCCGGGGCGGTGCGGCCGGCGCGGCCCGCGCGTTGGTCGGCAGACGCCCGGCTGATTTTCTCCGTGATGAGCGTGTTGATTCCGCGGTGCGGATCGTACTTCGCGATCTTGGCCAAGCCGCTGTCGATGACCAGGGTCACGCCGTCGATGGTGAGGGAGGTTTCCGCCACGTTGGTCGACACCACCACCTTGCGTTCGTCATACCGGGCCACGGCCGCATCCTGCGCCCGCGGCGAGAGGTCGCCGTGCAACGGCAGGATCACCCCGTCGAAGCGCGACCGCTTGATCTCCTCGATCGTGCGCGCGATTTCGTACGCACCCGGCATGAAGATCAGCACGTCCCCGCCGTCGTCCGGCGCGTGCGCGAGTGCGTCAGCGGCGAGTTCCCAGGGCGGTTCGTCGACCACTTCGCGTTTGAGGTGCTCAATCTCCACCGGGTAGGTCCGCCCCGCGGAAGTCAGCAAGTCGCACGGCGCCAGGTAATCTCGAACCAACTCAGCGTCGAGGGTTGCCGACATCACCACCAGTTTGAGGTCGGGCCGGTGCGAATGCTGGATCTCCAAGGCGCGCGCCAAGGCCACGTCCCCGTAGAGATGACGCTCGTGGAACTCGTCGAACAGAATGACGCCGACACCTTCCAAATCCGGGTTGCTGACCATCTGCCGGAGCAGCACGCCTTCCGTCACGAACCGGATGCGCGTCCCTGGCGAACTGACGTTGTCGAGGCGGATTTGGTACCCGACCTCCCCGCCCAACGGCACGCCGCGCTCCTCGGCGACACGGGCCGCCAGCATCCGCGTGGGCAACCGGCGCGGCTGCAGGATGACGATCTGCCCCCCGCCGGCGAGGCCGTGGTCGAGGATCATCTGCGGCACCTGCGTCGATTTACCCGACCCCGTGGGCGCCTGAAGGATCAAGCGCGGGTGGGCAGCCAACGCGGCGACGACCGCCGACTCGAGTTCAAAGATGGGTAAGGCGTTTCTCTGCACGGCGCGCCCAATGAACTACAGGGGGGCC
>CAXUNV010000448.1:0-4353 GCA_964252355.1 uncultured Chthoniobacterales bacterium
GCGCGCGCACGTCGAGGACGAGCACGGCGGGGCGGTCTGAGGCCATCCACGCAGTGCGATTGGTAGGGCCTCGAAGCTCGCCGGGCGGCCGGGGGTTGACGCCGCACTGCAGGTACCCCGGCCCCCCCGGCCCCCCCCCCCCCCCCCCCGTTTTGACGATCGAGTTCCTCCACTACTGCTGCGAGGCGGTCGCAGGCGGCAGGCCGTTTCCGGCCGGCTTCAACACGCCGGCGCGCTCCAGCAATTCTCGACGGTTCTGCCGAAGGTCCTCGCCCGAACGCGCCGTTGGGTATGGCGCCGATCCCTTCAGACCTTCCCAGATGATCCGGTTGAAGCGGTCGACGTTCCCAAGATGATCTTCGCGGCTGAAGTCGAAGCCCCGGGTTTTCTCCGCCCAATACTGGGCGTCGTGCGTCGACACGCCCTCATCCGCGGAGACGGTGCCGTCCCGCGGCACCGGCAAAGTGGTGCCGTTGACCAAAAACGCCGAAGGTTTGGCCGTGAAAGTCCAATCCGTCTGCGCTGGATCAAAACAATCGGCCATCGGCCGGGCGGTGGCGGTGTAAAGGTTCAGGTGTTCCAGGCCAAGGATGTCCTCGATCGTGCGGATCATGTTTACCGTGCTGTAGCGGGTCGACACCAAGGCGTGGTGCTTGACGTAAGCCCCCACGACGTAGGCCGTCGAGCGGTGGGCGTCCACGTGGTCCGACCCGTCCTGCGAGTCGTCCTCGCAGATGAGGAAGACGGTATCGTTCTTGTAGCGGCTGTGGGCGACCCGGTCGATGGCCCGGGCCACCGCGTAATCGTTGTCGCTCTGCTGTTTCTCCGGGGTATCGACGCCGTCTAACGCAGCGTCGAAACTGCCCATGTGATCTTCCATCAGGCGCAGGAAGGTCAGCTGCGGCAGTTTGCCGTTGGCCTCAAACTGGGCGAACTCACGCTCCCATTCCCGTTCCCGCCAGAAGTCGGGGAACGCCGTGTCAAAGCTTCGGAAGTAGGGATCAAAGTTGGCCAGCAATACCCCTTTGGCCGGGAAGGCGACCTGCAGCTTCTTGGAGAACGGGTCGCGCTCGAGCGGGATTTGGTCAGGGCCGACCGCGCTGCTGTAACGCACCAGGTCACAGAAAAAGCCGTAGTCGCGGATCGTGAGACCCTTCCGGACCGCGGCATCCCAGAGGTAACCGCGACCTTCCTCATCTTCCGCGCTGTCGGGCGCCGCCACATCCGCCGTTCCCGGCAGGATGTCGGGGTCAGGGGTCAGGTAGGGGGCGGCCGCCAACCGCTCTTTCAGCGTCGGGTAGGCGACGTTCACGTCGCGGTTGGTGCCTTCGGTGTCGTAGTCAAACCCTCGGCCGGCGTAATTGTCCGTGATGCTTTTCACCCCGTAATCGGACTCGCGCGCGGCCGTGCTCCACGGCCAACCGTTGCCGCTGACGTCGCCCGGCGTATAGAAGTTGTCTAAGTTCACGAAGTCCGTCGCGATCCGGTGGTAGTTCGGGGTCACTTTCTGTCCGAACTGCACGATGAACGGGTCGCCGTTGCCGGCGCCCAGGTCGCCCAGGAGTTGATCGTAGGTGCGATTCTCCTTCACGATGTAGATCACGTGCTTGATCTTGCCGCGCAGCGCCCCCATCACCTTCACGTCGGTCGGGTTAGGTTTGGCCGTCAGCCGGTTGTTGGCCGCCACGGTCCGGGTTAACTGCTCCGGCGTGCCCGCTTCGGTCGGGACCGCCAGGGTAAGCAAGCCCGCGTGTTGCAGTTGCAACACGTACTGGTTGGCCGCGTTGCTGGCATGGTGAGGGTTCGGACCGGTCGGGCTCTTCCAGTTCGTCACGAAAAGGCGGCTGCCGTCGCGGCTGACCGCGACCGCCGTCGGCCAGAACGGCGTAGGCACCAAAGCCGTCGTTTTGCCGGCTTTGAGGTCGATGATCGCCAAGGCATTGGTCCCGGCATCCGTGACGTACAAGGTTCGCTCGTCCGGCGAGAGGGCGAGGTTGTTGGGGATGCTACCCTTGTATTTCGCCACGCCCGTCGTGACGTAGTCCGGCCCCGTGGTCTTAATGGTCTTCACCAAGGTGTTTGTCTCGGTGTCGATCACGTTGACCACGTCTTCGAAGTCGGCCGTCACGTACAAGGTGCGCCCGTCCTTGCTCAGCAGGGCGGAGTTGGGCGAGCCGTGCACCTTCACCCGCGCGGTCACCTTCGGAGCGGCACCCAACGAGACGACCACGACTTCCCGGTCGCGCAAGCTCGAGAGGTAGGCCGTTTCGTTGCTTTTCACCGCCAAGCCGTAAGGGTACTCGCCGCCGGGCACGCCCTTTTGCGCCGGGTTCTGCTTGCCGGGTCGCAGGTCGACTTCGCCAACCACTTTGCGGGCGACCGGGTCGACGATCGAAACGGAATCGTTGTAAAGGTTCGCGACGAGCACCCGGGTGCCATCCGCCGTCACGGCCAATCCGGCGGTGGCCGGGGGCACGTCGGTGGGAACCACGCTGTTGGTGCCTCGGTGACCGAGCGGGATCGCCGTCCCGGTTTCTACCCACGCCCCGCCCGTCCGGGTATAGGTGTGGACGTCGTCATCCTGGCCGCCGCCCACGTAGAGGGTCTCGCCGTCCGGACTGAACGCCGCGCCGACGAAGCTGTTGGGTAGCTGGATGACTTGTTTTTTGACCGGCTTACCGCTGCTCACGTCGTAAACGAAGATGTATTCGTTCGACGCCGCGGGATCGAACGACCCGGCCGGGTTGGTCAAGTCGTTGTAGCCGGCGAGGACCACCACCAACGTCTTTTGGTCGGGACTGAGGACGGTCGCCGCCCCCCCGCTCGGCCGGAAGTTGGGATAGCTGAGAAGGCCTGGGTTAAACAGCTCGAACGTTGAACCGGGCGCAGCCGTCGGCGTGAGCCTTTGGCCGGCCGGCGTAAAGTCGGTGTCGGCCGCCGCGGAAGCTGCCGCGAGGGCCAATGAAAGCGGTGCGGCCAGCGCCGCCGGGCGGACAAGATGTCGCGTTCGTAAAAAGCGTGAGGTCATTGGAACAACTCCGTTAAACGGTGTGTTAGGGAGGCAAACACCTCATCCGAGGCGTCCGGCACGCGCCGCCGGCCGCAAGCGCCCGTGCAGCGCGAACGCCGCCACGACCGTAAAGGCCACGAACGCAGCTGGGTTCGCCTCCGGCACGGCAGAAAAGGTGACCGCCAGTTCCGGACCGGCGATCGGGGCACCGGTCTGCGGGTTTATCGCCGTGTTGCCGACGCCCGAGTAGGTTGCCGCCACGTATTGGTCCAGGGGTGCGACGATCACGCGAAGGTCGCCGGCGTGGTTGAGCGTGTTCGCCACGTACCGCTCCGCCGGCGTAGCACTGGCCAGGGAAAAGTGGAACGAGTCGACATCGCCGGTGCCCGTCGCCCGAAAATCACCGACGCCCAAGAGGTAGTTAGGACTCAGTTGATTTGCCAACCCGCGCGGGTCGGCCAGGTTAAATGCCAAGGTGCTGTCCGCGCCGATGCTTGTGGCGTTGTCGGTGGTGAGGTAAAAGCCGAGCGCATTGGGTGCGCCGGCGGTGAACCGGGTGTTGGACTGGCTGATGGATAACGTTAGCGCGCTGACGCCGGTCACCGCATGGGCAGGTAACCCCAGCGTTTTGCTGTCGAATTGCAACACCCCGAACGCGGCATAGTTGGTGCCGTTGCCGATGCCTTCAATGTCGAAGTAGGTGTTGCTCTTGCTAGGGCCGGACGTGGTGAAAGTCCGCGAATCCGTGGCGTTGAGGGTGGCGGTTTTCGCCGACGCGAGTCCGGCGAAGAGGGACAAGGCAATCAGAAAAGCGGGGACGGGTCTCATGCGTGCTTCCTTGGCTGGGTTAGGTCGTGAGGCTTGCCCTTCAGGCAGGCCATGGGTTCCGTCGCTGCATTAAGGTGGGTCGTCCGAGCCGGCAATCGGTGTTGGGTGACAAGGTCGTTACAAAAGGGACGGGATTGTCACATTGTGCGGCCTGTCGGCGGTGGCTGGTGTCTGGGCGGGGAAGTGGCAAATGGCCAAACGGGCGGCCCCCGGGTGAGTGCCGGGTGGGGCGAAAACCCGGCCGGCAGAAAGA
This sequence comes from uncultured Chthoniobacterales bacterium, assembly GCA_964252355.1. Taxonomy (GTDB): domain Bacteria; phylum Verrucomicrobiota; class Verrucomicrobiia; order Chthoniobacterales; family JAFAMB01; genus CAXUNV01. The sequence continues at coordinate 4,092 of CAXUNV010000448.1, forward strand.
CGCCGCTCTCGGGGTGGATGGCCGCCGGGCGGTTTGAGCCGGCGCAAACGACCCTGGCAGCCGGTCAGCGGACGCTCTTTCGAGGTCAGGACAACCCTGGAAGGGCATGCTCCTAAGGTTGCTCGCGCCGGCTCAAACCGCCCGGCAGACGTCCTTCCACGAAAGCCGCCTTCCTCAGCCGGCCGGGTTTTCGCCCCACCGGGTCGCTCCCGGATTTCGGCTAGCCCGGCAACCGTGCCCTGCGCATCAGCGCGCCGCGGGC
>CAXUNV010000449.1:0-4321 GCA_964252355.1 uncultured Chthoniobacterales bacterium
GCGCAGGCCGGCGTCGACGAGGGCGGCACGCAGGTCGCCGTGGTGGTACCGCCCGGACGGCTTGCGCTTCGGGGTCGCCGTCCGGCGGCGGGATGAGGCGGGGAGGTCCATGCCGAGGCGCCCTCAAGGTACGGGCCGGAGGGGGCGCAGGCAAGTCGATGTTGACAACCAGCACATTCGGGAAGATGTGTGGGTTGTATACTTTAACCGCTACCCCGTTCCATGATCACCCACGCCCTTGGCCTCGCCACCCTGCTCTCCACCGCCCTGCTGGTCGGCAACGAATTCTCCGTTGGCGCCCTCGTCCACCCGGCGCTGGTCCGCGCCGGCCACCGCGAAAACCTGCCCGCCCTCCAGGCGCTGGCCGCTCGTCTGGGGCGCGTCATGCCGTTCTGGATGGCCGGCACCCTGGCGGCGCACCTGTTTCTCTGGGGCCTGGCCCCGCGCTCCCCGTACGCCTCCCTGATCGGCGGTGCCGCCGCGCTTTGGGCCGCCGTCATCCTCTTCAGCGTGCTCTGGGAGGTGCCGATCAACAACCGGGTCCAACGGTGGCGTCCCGACGCCTTGCCTTCGGATTGGGCGGCGCAACGGCGCCGGTGGGACCGGTTGCACGCGCTGCGCGTGGCCGCGATGGTCGTGGCGTTCGTCCTGCTGGCCATGGGCGGCGCCAGTTTTTGCTGAGGTCGTTCGCGCCGCGGCCAAGGGAGGATGGTTGATGCCGCTGGACCACCGGAAGTCCTTGGGAACCGTGCTGGGACAACGTTTTCAATTTTTGTACGGCACTTGCAAGGTGACGGCGGTCCACGACGGCCGAAACCCCTGCCCACTTCCGGCCCCGGCCGGACGCTGGACGCAACGCGCCATCGCGGCAGCGTCCCCCTCCGTCCTCCCGAACTTGTCTGCCGGACCATGTTGGCGTTGACTCGCACCATCCCGTGTTCACCCTCGCCGAGTTGGAGGACGCTGCCCGCGTCGTGTACACAGCCATGCCGCCGACGCCGCAGTATGCCTGGCCGCTGCTGGCCGAGCGTGCGGGTGCGGAGGTCTGGGTCAAGCACGAGAACCACACGCCCACGGGCGCCTTCAAGGTGAGGGGCGGCTTCGCCTACCTCGACTGCCTGCGCCGCGAGCGACCCCAGGTGCGCGGCCTCGTCACGGCGACGCGCGGCAACCACGGCCAAAGCCTGCCTTACGCCGCGAGGGGATCGGGCGTGGGCGTGACGGTTTGCGTCCCGTACGGCAACTCCGTCGAGAAGAACGCCGCCATGCGCGCGCTCGGCGCGGAGTTGGTCGAGCACGGCGCAGACTTTGACGAGGCGCGCGAGCACGCCGCCTGCTTGGCCGCCGCGCGCGGTCTGGAGATGGTGCCCTCCTTCCACCCGGACTTGGTGCGGGGCGTGGCCACCTACGCGCTGGAGCTGTTCCGGGCCGTGCCGGACCTCGACACGGTGTACGTGCCCATCGGCATGGGCTCCGGCATCTGCGGGCTGATCCGCACGCGAGACCTGCTGGGCCTCTCCACCCGCATCGTGGGCGTGGTGGCCGAGGGCGCGCCGGCTTACGCGCGCTCGGTCGCGGCTGGGCGGGTGGTGACGACGGCGATGGCGAACACGCTGGCGGACGGCATGGCCTGCCGCGTACCCGATCCGGTCGCACTCGCCGTCATCCGCGCAGGCTCCGAACGGATCGTGCAGGTAAGCGACGTCGCGGTGGCTGCGGCCATGCGCGCGTACTGGACTGACAGGCACAACCTGGCGGAGGGTGCGGGCGCTATTCGCGCGACCCTCGAAGATCCGGGGCGGCGCCGGCGGCAGACGGCGAGGGTGGCTCGTTTTTGGGGTCGCCGCTCCTGCCGCTTAGTAGGTGATCAAGGGCGCCTGCCCCCGGTACCTGCCCCCGGCCAACTCGCGCAGGCAGAAGCCGGCCACATCCGCGCGGGAGATGAAACCGGCTTTGACTCCGGCCAAGTCGGTAAGCGCCCGCACGGCCTGCTCACCCTTCGCCGGCCCGGTAGTCAGGAGCGCCGGGCGCACCAGCGTCCAGTCCAAGCCGCTGCCGCGGACCAGCGCCTCCTGCCGGGTCTTGTCCTCGTAAACGCCCCGGAGCACGAGGGGCTGAATGAGCCAATTATAAAACCACGGCCCGTGCCCGCGACTCTCGCCCGCACCGACGCCGGTGATGCACACCAGTCGGCCAACCCCGGCTTTTTTCATCGCCGCGATCAGGTTAGCTGTGCCGACCGAGAGCAGGGTCAACTTCTTAAACGGTCCCGTGGCCGCCGAGCCCAGCGAGCAGACGACGGCTTCCTGGCCGGTGACGGCGCGCTGGAGGCTATCGGGGTTGAGCACGTCGCCCACCGCCTTGGCGACGGGCGAGGCGAAGCCGGCCTTGGCCGCGTCGCGCACCAGGGCGGTGACCTTGTGGTTTTGATTCAAGGCTTGGCCGACGATTTCCCGACCGGTCGCGCCGGTCGCACCGATGACGAGCAGGTTCATGCGCTCAAGGTAACGTTCAGCTTCAGCGTTTTGACCAGAAGCAACTTGGGGGGTTAGCCGATCAGCGGAGGCCAGTTGGTTGCGGTCGCCATGCGCAGGGAAGCCGCGCATTCCTCGATGAGCTGCGCGCCGGCCGGCAGCGCGCCGGCCATCTGGAAAAACCCGTGGATCAGGCCGGGGTAGCGCGACAGCGTCATCGCCACGCCCGCCGCGCGCAGCTTGTGGGCGTGAGCCTCGCCTGCATGGCGCTGCGGGTTGCCCGCCGCCGTCACACTTCCCTCCGCAAGCAGCGCATCCCGGGCGATGGGCAGGTTCAGGTCCACGCTCCCCATGACCTCATGGAGAGCTCGGGCGCCGGTTCGGGCATGGCGCCCGGATGCAATCGTTCCTTGCGGCTGCTGCGGCTGGCGCGCCTCGCTCGGCCGGATCACCTTGGCGGATGGACGAACCAACGACGGGCGTCGCGCCCCTGCCTTCCGCCTCCTCAAATCAGGCCGCCCCCACCGTCCTGATCGTCGGGGCCTCGCGGGGCCTGGGACACGCCATGGCCGCCGAGTTCCTGAAGCGGGGCTGGCGCGTCGTCGGCACGGTCCGAGGCGGGGCGACGCGGACCAAGCTGCACGAGCTGGCGGAGGATCACGAAGGCTGGGTGGAGGTCGAAACCCTCGACATCAACGAACCCGGGCAGATCGCGGCCTTGCGCCACCGCCTGTCCGGCAGGGCGTTCGAGGTGCTGTTCGTGAACGCCGGGACCACCACGCATGACGAGCACGTGAAGATCGGGGACGTGACCACGGAAGAGTTCACGCGCGTCTTTTTGACGAACGCGCTGGGTCCCATGCGCGTCATCGAAGCACTGCAGGATCTCGTCCCGGCGACGGGCCTGATCGGTGCGATGTCGTCCGGGCAGGGCAGCCTCACCAACAACGAGACGGGGACGCGCGAGGTCTACCGTGGCAGCAAGGCGGCCCTGAATATGTTCATGCGGAGCTTCGCCGCCCGGCCATCGCAGGCGTCACGCGGGCTGGTGCTGGTGGCTCCCGGGTGGGTCCGCACGGAGCTGGGGGGACCGGATGCGCCTTTCAGCATCGAGGAGAGCGTGCCGAGCCTGGTAGACTTGCTGGTCTCGAAGCTCGGCACGCCCGGCCTGCAGTACCTCGATCGCTTCGGTCGGACGGTTCCTTGGTGAATGGTCCACGGGCAATCCCGCGCGAGGGCCAACCGCGTGGCGTTTGCGGTAGGCTACGAAAGCCCTTCCCAATCAAACCGTGAATACCGCCCCACCGGGACGCCGCCCGGGCGCGCCACGCCTTCACCTTGGCGGACGGCTCGCCGGCGACCGGCCGGGGAGAACGGGCCGTCCGACGGTGAACCCCGCCGGCGGCGGTGGAAGCTTTCACCCGGCGGACCGGGAAAACGCGGGGAAAGGTTTAAGCGCGCCCCCAAACCGGTTCAGGCGCTCCAGCCGCCATCGACCGTGAGACTCTCCCCGTTGATGAACCCCGCCTGGGGACTGGCCAGGAAGGCCACGGCTTCGGCGATCTCCTCGGGTCTGCCGAATCGCCCGACGCTGGTGAAGGTCTTCATCGCCTCGAAGGTCGGCCCTTGGGTGGGCTGAGGCTCCGACTGGATCACGGCGGGCTGGACGTTGTTGACCGTAACCCCCTGCGGCCCCAGGTCGCGCGACCAGCCGCGCGTCAGCCCCCGCACGGCGAACTTAGTCCCGCAGTAGAGGCTCAGGCCCGGTGAATAGGCCCCCTCGCCGAAGATCGAGCCGATGTTGATGATGCGCCCCCAACCAGCCCGGGTCATGCGCCGCGCCGCCT
>CAXUNV010000450.1:0-4300 GCA_964252355.1 uncultured Chthoniobacterales bacterium
GGCCGGGGCTGGCCCGCGCCGACCTCAACCGCGGCCAACGCCGAACAGCCTTGCCCTTGCCTTCGGCCCCACACTGGGGTGCGCGCGGCCCCTTACGGGCGGGACGCCCGCGCTCCCCTAAAACTTGGGCGCTTCCACCTCACCAACCAGAGAGGAGAGATGAGAGGCCAGAAACAAGCAACCCCTCCTCCCGCCTTTGTGACCTTCGTGATCTTCTGTTCAACCTCCTCGCCACCCGCCACGCGGAACGCGCAACCCGAGCTCACCCACCCCGACGGAACCACGCGCAGACCTTGCCGTCCGGGTCGCGCGGCGGGAGCAGGCGCTTACGGAAACCCCGCCGGCAATGGGCCACGATGCAGGCGTGCGTCCGCAGCTGGCGGAGGACGTGCGGCTTGTAGACGTACTCGTCTTCATGCGAGTAATTCACGCTGCCCCGGCCCCCGCTGGTTCCCCACGACCGCTTGGTGATCCGGCGTTTGCCGATGAAGTCGGCGCTCTCCTTGGCGCACTCTTCATCCGCCGCTTTGAAGATGAGCCGGTTGCGCAGGTTCAAGGTTAACACCTTGGCCTTTTCCCGGGTCAACGGCGGGTAGAACGAGGTTTGGGATTGCGACGCCGCGACGATCGTCCCCCCAGCCTCACGGATGCGGTCGACGGTGGAATGGTCGCTGATGCCCTCGGTTTGGGTGACGAAGTTTTGCGCCTCATCCGCCCAGAGCACCAAGAGGTTGTCGTCCCGCCGTTGCGCCTTCGGCCGGTCGAAGCGCCGCAGCAGGTGGACGTAATAGAGGATTTTGAGGAACGTCGCCACGTACCGGCGTTCCGCCTGGTACTTCTGCGGCATCGACACGCAGATGAGCGCCCCCTGGTCGATGCGATCAAACTCGAACGAGTTCTCCTCCGGACAAAAGATCTCGGCGATCTCCGGGGTGGTGAAATACTCGAGGTAATTGACGATGGTGGATTTGACACCGCCCAACTGCTCCGGGGGTTGACGCTGGTAACCCTCGATCCAGTGGGTCACCAGATCGACGGCTTGCATCTGGTGCTCGTCCGGTACGGTCGTCAACAGGTTAAGCAGTTCGTCGAGCTTGAGGGCGTTGGTCAGGTAGTCGTACAGGTTCTTCAACGTGCAGGGCAGGCCGACTAACCGGAGCGTCTCGATCCCTTTGCCGATCTGCAGTTGGACGTTGGTGCGAAAAAAGCCTTTGTCGCCGCCGCCTTGAATGCTGCTGGCGGTGTCCACGATGACCTTGGCCAGGGTGTTGGCCGGGATGGTGTGGTCGGAGAGGAGGTTGTACCGGTGGAGCGGTTTCCAACCGAGACCGGCGCCGGGCGGCCGCGTCTGCAGCAGGATGAGGTCGCGTTCCCGGCCTTTGGCCTTCAGCAGCGCGGAAAAGGTTTCGTGCAACACCCCTTTGTCGTCGATCACCACGCCGCCGACGGTCGGATCGCGCCGGTAGACCTGCTCGGCCAAGGTGACGATCCCGCTCAGGGTCTTGCCGCTGCCGGTGTCGCCCGTGATCAGCCAACCCCTGCAAAAATCTTCCTTGGTCCACGCGAAGCCGGCCAGCCGGACCAACGACGCCCGCCGCCGGCCGGGGGCCGGCACCAGGGCGACCGCCCCCAGGACCGAAAAGAAGCCGGAGAAGGCGTACCGGACCGGCGGCACGGTCTCTTCCCAGAAGAAGAGGACGCAGAAGCCGGAGAGGGCGGCAACCAGGAGCTTGCACAGGTTACGCATGCGGCGAAGGGAAGCGCCAAGCTAACCGAGACAGCCGTCGACCGTAAAGTGGAATCTGGCACTCGCAAAGCCACCTTTTCCACATTACTGCGAGGTTTTGCTCCGGCCAAAAACCTTCCAGCGCCGTCTCGGCCCGACATGGCGCTTGCCAGACACACGGAAGTCCGTTACGGAGACAACCGTCGGTTCGCCGCGCGCCCGGAGTTCCTGGGTCTCTCTCCCGAGCGGCGAGACGCCGTTTCGGAGTACACCCATGAAGGCACCCACGAAGAAATCCAGACCCCTGACCGTTTACATCCTCATCGCCATGGCCTTGGGCATCGGCGTCGGCAGCGCCTGTCACCAGGCCTTTCCGGACAAGGCGACCGCCACCCTCATCGCCGGTTACATTTCCCTGGTGACGGACATCTTCCTGCGGCTGATCAAGATGATCATCGCGCCCCTGGTGGTTTCCACCTTGGTCGTCGGCATCGCCCACATGGGCGACAGCCGCACCGTCGGCCGCGTCGGCGCCAAGACGATGGGCTGGTTCGTCAGCGCTTCGCTCCTCTCCCTGACGTTGGGGTTGATCATGGTTTCCTGGCTGCGCCCGGGCGAAAACCTCGGCTTGCCGTTGCCGGACGTGGGCGCCTCCAGCAACCTCAAGACCGGCGCGCTCTCGCCCAAAGATTTCGTCGCGCACCTGGTGCCGACCTCGATCTTCGCCGCCCTGGCGGAGAACGAGATGCTTCAAATCGTCGTCTTTTCGCTCTTCTTCGGGTTGGCGTTGGCTTCCCTGGGTGAAAAGGTGGCCCCGCTCGTCCGCGCGCTGGACGCGCTCGCGCAAGCGATGCTCAAGGTGACCGGGATGGTGATGCAGATGGCACCATTGGCCGTGTTCGCCGCGATCGCCTCCACCGTCACCACCCAAGGGGTTGGCATCCTCCTGACCTACGCCAAGTTCATGGGCGGCTTTTACCTCTCCCTTGTGCTGCTCTGGGGCGTCTTGCTCGCCGCCGCCTACCTCTTCTTGGGACGCCGCACGGGCCGCCTCATCGCCTGCATCCGGGAGCCGTTCCTGCTGGCCTTCTCCACCGCGAGTTCCGAGGCCGCTTACCCGAAATTGCTCGCCCAGTTAGAACGGTTCGGGGTCTCGCCGCGGATCACCAGCTTCGTGCTGCCGATGGGGTACTCCTTCAACTTGGACGGCTCCATGATGTACTGCACGTTCGCCACCCTCTTCATCGCCCAGGCCTACAACGTGCACCTGAGCCTCGGCACCGAGATCGCCATGCTCCTGCTCCTGATGGTGACCTCCAAAGGCATGGCGGGTGTGCCGCGCGCCTCGCTGGTAGTCATCGCGGCCACCCTCACCACGTTCAACCTGCCGGAGGCCGGCCTGCTGCTCGTCATGGGTATTGATCAGTTCCTCGACATGGGACGCTCGGCGACCAACGCCGTCGGCAACTCCGTGGCGGCCGCCGTCGTTGCGAAATGGGAAGGCGAACTGGCGGAAACGCCCGCCGCCGAAGCCGCGGCGGCAGGGGCGTTGCCGGCTGAAGCCTGACGTGACGCCATGGCCGCCGCCGTCAAATCCAGGCGTTTGCCGTCCGTCGCCGCGCTCGTGGCGGTCGCTGCCCTCTCAAGTCTAGCCGGGCCCGCTGCGGCCTTCGGCCAGGAATTGACCGGCACGTTAAAGAAGGTCCATGACGCCGGCGCCGTCACCCTCGGGTTCCGGGAAAGTTCGCCGCCGTTCTCTTACCGTGGCCCGCGGGGCGAGCCGATCGGCTACTCGGTCGACCTCGGGCTGGCCGTGGTTGAGGCGATGCGGGGCGAAGTCAACCGGCCGGACCTGCAGGTGCGCTTCGTGCCGGTGACCTCGGAATCACGGCTCCAGGCCGTGGTGGATGGGACGGTCGACCTCGAGTGCGGGTCGACGACGGCCAACGCGGAACGGCGCCAGCAGGTAAGCTTTTCGCCGGTGATGTTCGTGGCCGGGACCAAGCTGCTGGTCAAACGTTCGTCGCCGGTCGCATCGTACCGCGACTTGGCCGGCAAAACCGTGGTGGCCACCCTTGGCACCACCAACCAAGCGGCCCTGGAACGGCTCAACTTGTCGGCCCACCTCGATGCCCGGGTGGTCACCGGCCGCGACCACGGCGATTCCTACGCGCAGTTGGAGGCAGGTGCCGCCGACGCTTTCGCCGGCGATGACGTGCTCCTGGCCGGGTTGGTGGCCGGACATCACGCCGAAGACCGCTACCTCGTCGTCGGAGACTACCTCTCTTATGATCCCTACGGCCTGATGTTCCGCCGTGACGACGGGCCCATGGAGGCCCTGATCCAACGGGTGTTCGAGGAGCTCGCCCGTTCCCGGGAACTCGAGCACCTCTACCGGCGTTGGTTCCTGGAGCGGCTGCCCGGCGGAGAGACGCTCAACGTGCCAATGAGCGCCCAACTTCGCGAGCTCTTCCGCACCCTCGGCGCGCCGGACTGACCCCATTGCCAAGATTGCGCACGATCGCGCACGATTGCCAAGATGGGGAGGGCGAAGGAGCGCGGGCGTCCCGCCCG
>CAXUNV010000451.1:0-4299 GCA_964252355.1 uncultured Chthoniobacterales bacterium
CAGCCGTAACCATTCCGTAAAACGTCCCGATTCTACGCGGTTAGGAAAGGGCGGTCGGCAGGGCTTGCGCCAAGCAGAGCGCGACGGCGCAGATGCTCCAGCCGCTCAGCCAAAGCAGGATCACCGCGTCGGCGACGGCATGGTCTTCGGCGAATCGCGCCAGGTTGGCCGACGAGAATGGCACGCAGCGGTGGTCGGTCGGGTGAAGAGGGATGATGTTGGATTTCATGTCGTGTCCTTCCGAGGAGCAGGACACGGGGCTGCGCGCGAAAGTTGCAGAAAAGTTTAAGCAGCAGGACACGAAGGGAATGGCGGCGAAAAACGGGTGCTCCACCAAGGGCGACGGTTGGGACGGAGTGACGGAGGGACCGCGGGCGTCCCCGCCCGTAAGCGTCAAGCTGAGGGGTCTGGGCGGCCGAAAACGGGCGGGACGCCCGCGCTCCCCTGCCTGGCGCGCGCCGGGGCCCCGCCCGTCAACCATGGCCTTGGCCCGCGTCCTCTCCCGGCACTCCGCACCCCGCCCAGACCTCAGCTTTTGTTTGACGGGCCGGACGGCGCCGGGTACTCTCACCGCTCTTCGTTGGGTGAGGTGGCTGAGCGGTCGAAAGCGGCGCTTTGCTAAAGCGTTGTACCCCAAAAGGGTACCGCGGGTTCGAATCCCGCCCTCACCGTTCCCAGTGGCAAGTTACTGGCGCTGCCGTCGACTCTGAAAACAGGCCTGGTTTCTGAGCGTTCGTGTCGCCGGGTCCGCACGCTCCGTCTCATCATGTGCGTAGCATGAAAACGGGTCTTAGTCGCTGGCTCGAAGGTGTGCATCAGGCAACGCACGCGCCGTGTTTTGCCGGTCCCGGCCGCCCATTGGGGGCCTTCTGTCCGAGCACCCTTCGTGAGTGCCCTGGAGGATGCTAACGTGGGTCCAGCCTGCTTTAACAAAAACCGGCGCCGTGCTCGGCCAGAAGCCCCCGTAAATTGATGTAAACGCCAGCTAGCTGCCCCCCTATCCTAAGCGCCACCTCCAAAAACCGTTCGGGCGATGAGGTTCCGCGAGTGATTGCGTCCAGCTTACTTAGGCTACGCTCCGAATTAGCTGCGCCACGCAGATCGGGTCCAGGGCGGCCTCCCACCAGAAACGATAGGAGCCGGATGCATCCGCGTGGACGCCTAACAGATGCGCATCCGCGAGGTTAAGCCCACCGAGGGAGGCACGTCCCCGCTTTGCTAACCATCGGTAGGACGGCATGCCCGACGGGGATGCCGTGGGTCAGCGTGGCGCTGACGCCCGTTTGGGCGACGCTTTCACGAACGCTCAGGCCTGACCACTTAAGGCCATCTGGCGATTCCGACCAACTGCGTTATCGTTCCTCTTCGGGAGTTGATGTTTTTGAAAGTCGTCCATCCTAAACTTGCGGAGGTTCAGTTCCACCATCTGCTCGTCGCAGGACCGGTGGAACACGGCCATGATCGGATCCGGCAAGTCTCCCTGGGCTACCTTCCGGCCCCAATAGTCTTAGACCTGATCCGCCACGGACCGTGTTCGAGCCATGCCGGCCGGCCCAGAGCAAGCTTTGGGGCCGTGCATCGGCATTGAATGATTTCCCGTCGATGAGACCGGACCCTTCACCGGACGAGGCAGCGCGGGCCGACGAGGATTCTAGAAGACGGCAGGTGCTCGCGGCACAGGTCCGGCTGCTTTACAGCAACGCGAACGTTTCAGTCGGGGTCACCGTGGTCGCCACGCTGCTCGTGGGCCGCCTTCAATGGGAAGTGATCGCTCGCTCCACCGTCCTCATTTGGTCCCTGTACATGTTTTTGGTAGCAGCGGGGAGGTTCACCTTGGCGCGTTGCTATTGGCGCAGTCCGTCGTCAAGCCTCGAGACGAGAAGGTGGGGCGTCGGGTTAGCCCTAAGCGCCGGCTTGGCCGGCTTGGGGTGGGGTGCCGCAGGCATTTTGTTGTATCCCGAAACCCGGTCAACCAATCAGCTCTTTCTCGTTTTCATCCTGGGCGGGATGATGCTTGGCGCTGCTTCGACCCTCGCGGCGCGACCGGAGGCGTACCTAGCGTTCATCGTCCCGGCCGGACTCGTGCCCGCCGCGCGGCTCGCGTTCCCAGGCGATGAAGCTCACCTAGCGATGGCATTGATGGCCATCCTTTTCACCCTGGCCACCGTGCTTACTACCAGGCGCATCCACCTGACGATCACCTCCTCACTGGATCTACAGTTTGAAAACACGCTTCTGGTGACGGATCTCCAAGCATCCACGCGCCGGGCTGAGGCTCTGAATGAGCAACTCGAGGCGCGGGTCGAGGAGCGCACGGCCGCACTTCAGCGGTCGACCCAGCAGCTGCGGGCCGAGATCGCGCGACGTGAACGGGTCGAAGGGCAGTTGCTGCGTGCGCGCAAGCTCGAGTCGCTTGGCGTGCTGGCTGGGGGCATCGCCCACGATTTCAACAACTTCTTGGCCGTCGTGCAAGGGAATGTCGAGTTGGCCAAGTCACAGCTGGATCGGCATGCGCCAGTGCAGGCGACCCTCGACGAAACGGTGAGCGCCTGTAAGCGTGCGGCGTTTCTCTCGGCCCAGTTGCTGACCTTCTCCAAGGGCGGGGCACCCGTTCGCCGCTTGGTCTCGCTTGCCCAACTGGTCAGGGACGCACTCCCCTTGGCACGCGCCGGGACCTCGACCACTTTCGACGTGCGTATTGCCGAGAATCTCCGGTCTGCCGAGGTCGATCCAGGCCAGATTGGTCAGGTGCTCCACAACATCCTCCTCAACGCACGTCAGGCGATGCCCACGGGTGGAACCATGGAAGTCCGGGCCGAGAACGTCGACTTTGGAACCGCGACCGGCATCGAACCGGGCGTGAGGATCTCCGTGCGGGATTACGGGGGCGGCATACCCGACGAAGTCCTCCCTCGGATATTTGACCCCTACTTCACTACCAAGCGGGGTGGCAGCGGCCTCGGTTTGGCGATCGCTTATGCGATCGTCGTCAAACACGGCGGCAATCTTTCCGTACAAACCAAACCAGGGGACGGGACGGTCTTCATCATCGACCTGCCCGCTTCAGAGCAGATCTCCCCACCGGAGGCGCCGCTCAGCGCTCCCATCCAACGGGGCACGGGAAGACTACTGGTCATGGACGACGAAGAGGCCGTCCGAAAGGTCTTGAAAACCGTTTTGACCAATCTGGGCTACGAAGTGCAGGCCGCCGCGGATGGAGCCGAGGCCATCCTCCTTTTTGAGGAGATGAAAGCTCGCGGCAGCGGTTTCGAGGCCGTCCTGCTGGACCTGACGGTAAGCGGGGGCATGGGCGGCCTGGAAGCGGCGGCAAAACTCAAAAGTTTGGACCCTTCCATCAAGCTTATCGTGTCCAGCGGTTACTCGGATTCCCCAGTCCTGTCGGATTTGGGGAGGTACGGCTTTGACGACTTGATCCCGAAGCCGTGGACGATCACGCAGGTCAGCGAGGCCATCCAAAGGGTCCTTGGCTCGGACTTCGAGCGCAACGTCGCATCGCGATGACGGAAGAGCCAGGCGGCGCCGGTTTCCTGCAGGCTCCTTTCTGGCCAGATGCTTCTCGCGCGCGCGCAGGTTACGCACCGGCGACCTCCCGATGCATCATGAACGGCCAACGCCGCGCGGCGGCGGGCAGGCATGGCGGTGTGCCGCGGCACGGCGACGGGTTCAGTTCCGCCCCGTCGGGCTGGAAGCCGGACCCAGCGCTCCCTGAAGGCATCTCCGGCAAGCCGCGTACGCAATCCGACCCGTCTCCAAAACTGCATCGGGCACCAGGATCCCCGAAGGCTCTGCAACCCGCATCACCCGGCCGGCGCTGATGTACGGCGACGGGTCGCCTTTCCAGCGCTGGCCGGTGTGTTTGAAAACGGTATACTCCGGCCGCAACGGCGTGCGGAGGCCAAGCCAATCCGTCAGGCGGCGCAACACCGCCTCAGTGTGGTGGATGAGGTCGTCCGATTCCACGAAGATCCCCCGGGCCGCGCAACGGGTGGCGTAGTTGCTCAGCAGGGCAAGGCGGTCGCAGTAGTAAGCGAGGGTCTGGTCGACGTCTTGGTATTCTTTCTCACCGGTGATGCGGCTGAGGTTAATGATACTTTTCAGGGTCGTCTCCGGCTCTCGGGTGAGAAAAATGAACCGTGCATTCTGCGCGTCGAGTACGCTTGCGGAAAGTGCGTACCGGTTGTGCAGGATCTTATCTAAAAGATATTTGTCCTGCAGACGGTTCACCCGTTCTAAATAGACGTTGGTCCGCATCCGCCACAAATCGGCCCAACCCTGGTA